>NZ_LKHP01000010.1 GCF_001440545.1 Caloramator mitchellensis | reverse complement strand
AATTCTGGGTCGTCTACCATGTCTGCTTTGTTTAAGAATACTACAATGTATGGAACACCTACCTGTCTTGCAAGAAGGATGTGTTCTCTTGTTTGTGGCATTGGACCGTCTGCTGCACTAACTACTAGGATTGCTCCGTCCATCTGTGCTGCTCCTGTTATCATGTTCTTTACGTAGTCTGCGTGTCCTGGGCAGTCAACGTGTGCATAGTGTCTTGTTTCTGTTTCGTATTCAACGTGTGCTGTGTTGATTGTTATTCCTCTTTCCTTTTCTTCTGGTGCCTTATCTATTTCGTCGTATCTTGTTGCTTGTGCTCTTCCGTATTTTGCTAATACTGTTGTTATTGCTGCTGTTAATGTTGTCTTACCGTGGTCTACGTGTCCTATCGTTCCTATGTTTACGTGTGGCTTCGTTCTCTCAAAATGCGCCTTTGCCATTTTAAAATTACCTCCTTTTCCTTTGTTGTTCTTTTTTACGGTTTTTACCGTTGTAAACTTATCCTGGTGTATCACACTACCCTGGAGCCCATGATCGGGATTGAACCGACGACCTCCACCTTACCAAGGTGACGCTCTGCCTACTGAGCTACATGGGCAAAAAAGGGCATATTGATACTACCGATTATTTATTTTACACTGTTTAAAAAAATATGTCAATATTTTATTAAACAGTATATCAATCCTTTTCATTTAACAATTTTTCAAGTTTTCTCTTAATTCTTTGGAGTGCATTATCAATTGATTTAGCATGTCTATCTAAATCGCATGCTATTTCTTGGTATGTTTTTCCATCTAAATAACACCTTAAGACCTCAATTTCAAGGTCACTTAAAGTTTCAAGCATTCTTTTTTCAATCTTTTTTCTCTCTTCCTTACTAATGATTAATTCCTCTGGATCAGATATATGTAAAGAAGAAATAACATCTATTAAGGTTCTTTCAGATTCGTCTTCAAAAACGGGTTTATTGAGCGAAATATAACAATTCAGTGGAATATGTTTTTGCCTTGTAGCAGTTTTAATTGCTGTAATAATCTGTCTAGTTATGCATAATTCCGCAAAGGCCCTAAAAGAAGATAATTTGTCATTCTTAAAATCCCTAATGGCTTTATATAGCCCAATCATTCCTTCTTGAAAAATATCCTCTTTATCAGCTCCAATTAAAAAATATGCCTTCGCCTTTGCCTTTACATAATTCATATACTTAAAAATCAAATATTCTTCTGCGCACCTATCGCCCTCCTGCGCCATAGCAACAATTTCTTCGTCTATCATACTATCAAATCCTGCTAATGTTGCAAGAGCCCCCCTATGTATCTGCAATTGAATCCCCCCAGTAGCAGCTTTTTCATGCGTGTTACATAAATTATATTTCAGAAAATACCCATAGTCAAGCATTTTCAAAGGTTTCGACGCATTCTTTCAAGTTTTTCCAAAATATCCTTATTTATAAACTCCTCTAATGTGTTTTTCCTTTGGCTATATGAAATCTTTGATTTTTCTGTTATAACATTTTCAACAGCTTTTAGCTCATGCAAAAACTCATTCGGTGTTATTCTGATTCCGCCCATTTGAAGAGTAATCCTCTGTTCTAAGTAATCAGACGTTACCACTGCAACAGCTCCTGACTTTAAATATTGATATATTGATCTTTCTATGAAGCAGTCTGCGGTTTCGCCTTCTTTAGTAAACACAATATTTATCTTTCCAGATTTCTCATTTTTTTCAATGCTTCCAGGCACTAAATGTGCATCAAACACAACGAAAATGCTGCAGCCTTTGTATGCAGCATACTCCTGCAGCATTTCCACAAGTTTATCTCTAGCATCCTCAAGATTTTCATCCTTTAACTTCTTAAGCTCATCCCATTGATTAATAACGTTATATCCGTCCACGAAAATAGTCCTAATCCTGTTCACATCAGATGCCCCTTTGTTTTATAACTTCATACATTATAACTCCTGCTGCAACCGAAGCATTTAGGGAGCTTATTTCTCCCTTCATTGGAATTTTAACTACAAAATCACAATTTTGTTTTACCAGCCTTGAAACTCCTCTTCCTTCACTACCAATTACTATGGCTAACGGTCCATTTAAGTCCTTGTTATAGCAGTTTTCTCCGTCCATATCAAGTGCTGCAATCCAGAGCCCCATTTCCTTAAGCTCATCGATAGTTTTATTCAGATTAGTTACCTTAGCTATTTTAGTATGTTCTATAGCCCCAGCAGAAGCCTTTGCTACAGTTGCTGTAACAAGTGCACTCCTTCTTTTTGGAATAATGACTCCATGTGCTCCAAATACATTTGCCGACCTTATTATTGAACCTAAATTATGCGGGTCTTCTATTTCATCAAGTATAATTATGAATGGGTCCTCATTTTTCTGCTTTGCAAATTTTAATATTTCATCAACTTCAACATAGTTATAATCAGAAACGATTGCTATAACCCCTTGATGAGCCATTGTGGTTGACATTTCATCTAGTCTCTTTCTTTCTACCTCAGAAATTACAATCCCTCTTTCTTTAGCCATTGAAATTATCATTTTGATTGAGCCTTCAACATCACCCTTAGAAACATATATCTTCTCAATCGTTCTGCCAGATTTAATCGCCTCAATTACTGGATTTCTTCCCTCTATAATATTTTCTGTTTCTTGATTTATTTTGTTTAAAAAATTACCCCCTCTTAGCGCCCTATCTCTTTGTCTGTCATCTTTTTTAAAATCTCTTCTTTCTTTGTTATTCCCATAATTTTGCCTATCTTTTCTCATTTATATTTCACCTCAAAAATATTATTCCCCTTGGCATTATTTAAAACTCTTTTTTCATGTTCAATAAGCCATTCTTTTCTCCACAGTCCACCGGCGTATCCCGTAAGCTTACCATTTGAACCAATAACTCTATGGCATGGAACTATTATTCCTACTGGATTTTTACTATTAGCAAGTCCAACAGCTCTTATCGCCTTTGGATTTCCAACTCTTTTAGCCTGTTCCTTGTATGAAATAGTCTCTCCATATGGAATATTGCACAACTCTTGCCATACTTTGTTTTGAAAATCTGTTCCGCACAAATCTACTTTAACTGTAAATTCCCTGCGTTCTCCTTTAAAATATTCGTCCAATTCAATTAGACATCTTTTCAACATCTCAGGCATGTCTTCATCATATTCCGCTTCTTTCTCGACAAAATCAAGTCTTATTATTGCATCATTGTATTCTACAATTTCAATAATCCCTATAGGGGATTTATAATATGCCTTATTCAACATGAAATCACCTTCTTGTCACAAATTCAAATACTTTTCCTTAACTTCAAGCATTTTGCCACAACTCATATTGCCTTCGTGGCATTTATCATGAACACAGCTTGGACCAGCATATTTAAAAATAGTAGGTGCAACCTTTTTTACTTCCTTTAACATTTCATCAGCAAGTCTATGTATTTCCCATTGTGCCCTGTTGCAGCACCTGTGTTTGAAAAAGTTCAGTAAACTTCTAGCATTCATAGTAACTACAATTTTGGTTTCGCATGCATTTGGAAAAACATATCTTGCATCTTCTATAGCAATTTTTTCTGCCAACTTTTTGGCAATACTTTCTAATTTACCTTCTTCAATTAGTCTATTAAAATGTCTATTAAAGAGAATCTCTACTAGCTTATCATAAATTTTCTGGTCATCCTGCATTGCCCTTATAAATAATTCCTTTGCTTCTTCGTCTTCGGCTATTGCAGGAGGGACTATGTATTCAAATTGGTCAAGTTTAACATATCTCTGACTTTGCTGGCTATAGCTTGCTATTCTATGTCTGACAAGCTGATGTGTTAAGGAGCGGGATACCCCCTCTATTGCAAAGGTAAAACTAACATGTTCTATAGGAGATTCATGCCCTATTTCAACAAGCATATTTAAAAATCTTTGAATACTTTCATCCGATAAATTTTGTTGTATTTCATCAACTCCAACTTTGCTGTAACAGAGTTTTGCAGCAGATGCAACTACCTTTTCAGGTTCTGGTGTATAGGCTATAAGAGTAACCTTTAGAGCATTAATCATCGTTTTTCCCCCTCATCCTAAATTTATATAATTATAACACTCACTACTCATTTCCTCAATTAATAAAAGTTTATACGATTTATAATCTTTATTATTCAAAGCATTTATTACTATTTTCTAAACCTTCAAAACCCAATATAATCTTAAAAATCTCATCAATCCTATCGTTTCTATGTAACAAAAACAAATATCCAAATAATGCTTCAAACGCTGTAGCCATTCTATAATCTAAAACATTAGCATTTTTAGGGACATGATATGTCTTTGTATTTCTTCCACGCCTTACAACATCAAGTTCTTCTTCTGTTAGATAAGGATTTAGCTTATCAAGTATTTTTGCTTGATTTGCTGCCTTAACAAATTTAATTGATTCCACATGAAGTTTATGTGAAGACTTAGCACCCTTTGAGATTATGTAAGTTCTCACATATGCTTCATAAATTGCATCACCTATATAGGCCCAAATAAGTGGGTTTAATAACTTAACATCTTTTTCTGATAATGTGTTAAACAGTGCTATATTTTCAATCTCCTTCATCTTCCCTCTCCTCGCATAAAATTCATATTTATTTTAGCACTTTGTTGTTTTGTAGTCTATACAATGGCTATAGTAAAACATTCTATAAAAAATATTTAAAGGGAAATCAATCGATTTCCCTTTATCGTTTAATGGATAGAAATTTAAATTACTTTGGGTTGCTTAGTCTATAACATCTTTCTTTGTAACCTGGCCATTTCCAACCTTATTAATTAAGTCCCCTACTTTAACTCCTGTTAAAGCTTCAACAGTTTCAGGAAGTCTTGCAACAACATCAGTTACATACTCAGTAACCTTTGCTGCTCCTTTTCCATTACCGTTGTCAATAATAACAATCTTTTCGGTCTTTGATAGCGGTTCAGCAACAGCCTTTGCTATTTCAGGCAGTTTTTCAATAATCATTTGAGTTATAGCAGCATCATTGTAAAGCTTAAACGCCTCTGCCTTCTTCATCATAGCCTCAGCTTCTGCCTTACCCTTTTCTCTAATTATCTCAACTTCTGCCATACCCTCAAGCTTTCTTGCTTCAGCTCTAGCTTGCCCCTCAAGTCTTATAGCTGCCGCCCTTGCCTCTGCATCTTGTAATTCTTTATATTTTGTAGCCTCTGCTAACTTTTCGGTTTTAAATTTTTCAGCCTCTGCCTGTTTAATTATTGTGGCCTCGAGTTCTTTTTCTTTTCTTAGTGCCTCCTGCTCTGCAAGTTCAATTTCCTTCTGCTTTCTAATGATTTCAACCTGCATCTGAGCTTCAGTTACATCTTTTTTAACTTTATTAGATTCTATTTCATAAGCAAGGTCGGCATTAGCCTTTGCGATTTCCTGCTCTTTTCTATATGACTGAACCTTTAATTCCTTTTCCTTTGTTGATTCAGCAATTTGAGTTTCTGCAACTAACCTTGCAGCTTCCCCTTCTCTATTAGCTTCTGCTGTTCTTATCTTTGTTTCCTTATTTGCCTCTGCCTGTGCAATTTCAGCATCCCTTTTTACTTCTGCAATTCTCTTCTTTCCAAGTGCATCAAGATATCCATTGTTATCATTAATATCTCTTATCGTGAAGGCCTTAATTTCAAGCCCCATATCAGCAAGGTCAACAGCTGCTACCTCTTGAACTTGTGCTGCAAATTTTTCTCTGTCTTTATAAATTTCTTCAACTGTAAGTTTTGAAATAATTTCACGGAGCTTTCCTTCAAGAACATCCTTTGCTGTATCTTGAATTTTTGCAATAGTTCTTTGTTCTTCACCTGTATTGAACTGTTCTGCTGCAGATAAGATTGATTCCATGTCTGATTTAACCTTTATAACAGCAACACCATCAGCTCCAATATCAACGCCTTGTTCGGTTAGAGCGCCATCGATTTTAACTTCAATTTTCATATTTTGCAGCGAAATAACATCTGTTCTTTCAAGAAGTGGAATAACAAGCCCACCGCCACCTGAAATAACCCTTTTCTTTAAGCCAGTAACTACAAGTGCCTTATCCTGTGGAACTCTTTTCCACATAGAAAGAATGGTAATGATTAAGAATAAAACAACAGCAACAATTATGATTGGAATTACAAAATCCTGCATACAAAAACCCCCTTATTTTTGAACATAAAATATATTGTTATCTATGGATACGATTATAACCTTTTCGTCCTTTTCAAGTTCCTGTCCATCAAATGTTTTTGCTGGAGCAGTATATCGGTTCCCTTTTATAGAGTAAATTATCTGACCTACTCCTTCTTTTCTTATTGGTATTTTAACCTTTGCAACTTTGCCTATAAGATCCTTTTGTGATACAGCGCTGGTATTTTGAGCCCTATAGAGTGGTTTTAAAATAAAACTGTTAAAGGCTAAAGTTGCAAAAATTGCTACAAGCAGCGAAAACATAAGAGTAATTGTCGAACCTAAATTCAATCTATATAATATTAACCCCAAACCACCAAAAACAGTAATAAACAAAATTATCAAATTAGGCTTCAATGGCAAGAATGATAGAAAAGGAATTTCGTAATCAATGTCTAATCCATCAAAATCCCCAATATCTAAAACTTGACCAAATAAAAACATTATAAAGGCCAGTAAAGCTCCTGTGTAGAAACAAGTTTTAAAAAGCGTTAGCATAATCACCCCACCTTCATTTCCCATATATTACTATTTTATTACATATTTTTCCCGCAAACAACGTTGCTTCTTTTTTTAAAGCTGAAAATAAGTTTCAAGTTTTACTACCCACCCATACTCATCATCTCCTAATCATTTATTACAACTTTATTATATGGTATTTTATACCATGTTTCAATGTGTATTTTAACTTATTATGTTTCTTCTAATCTTTTCTTTAATTACTTGCAAATTAAAGCTCTTATTTTCTTTTAATATCTCTTCTCTTTAATTTCCAAAAAAAAGACCTCTTCAAAGTCCGTTTTTCTTTGAAGAGGTTATATTACTATTCCGCTGCTTTGAAATTATATATGGGCTTGATTATCTTTACAATTTCCACTGTATCCTTAATATTATTAACAATCTCCTCCATAGGCTTGTATGCCATAGGAGCTTCATCTAATGTATTTTCACTTACAGATGTTGTGTATATTCCCTTCATCGACTCCTTAAAATCATTCATTGATAATAATTCTTTAGCTTTGTTTCTACTCATAATTCTTCCTGCACCATGGGGTGCCGAATAGTTCCAATCAGGATTGCCCTTACCTATACATATTAAACTTCCATCCCTCATATTCATTGGAATAATAACCTTTTCGCCCTTGTATGCAGATATACTGCCCTTTCTTATTATATTATCCTTAAAGTTAATATAATTGTGTATCGTTTCAAAATGTTCAAATTCATCAATGCTCTTTTTAAACAATCGGTTCAAAATAATATTTGCTATAGTTTTTCTGTTTAAGGTCGCATATCTTTGACATATGTCCATATCATGTAAATATTTTTCTCTAAAATCTCCACTTAAAAAGCACAAATCCTTCTTGTATTTTGGTTCTAAGGCATCATATTGTTCTTTTAGCTCCTTCAATACCTTTTGGATAAGGTGTTTCTTACCCTGTTCTTTATAGTTTTTTATAATTATTTCCCTTTTTTCGTAGTAGTCGCCTTTTCCACTGCATAAATCTATTGCAATGTTTTGATAGTATTCTGCAGCCTGCTTTCCTAAATTTCTGCTTCCAGTATGAATGACTAAATACATCCTTCCCTCTTCATCTCTATCTAATTCTATAAAATGGTTTCCCCCGCCTAAAGTTCCTATACTTCTTTCAATCCTTTTAGTATCCTTTAATTCCCTGTAACAATGTAATTCCTGTAATTCTGAAAATTTAACCATTCTGCCTTCGTGAACATTTTGCCCTGAAGGGATATATTTATTAATTATTTCATCTAGTTCAGCTAAATTTATCTCAATTTTGCCAAGCTCTACAACCTGCATGCCGCAGCCAATATCTACTCCAACTAAATTAGGTATCACCTTGTCTCCTAAGTTTGCAGTAAATCCTATAACACATCCTACACCAGCATGAGCATCCGGCATAATCCTAATACTGCAATCCTTTACGAACTCTTGATTACACAATTCCCTAATCTGTTCTATAGCAGCCTCATCTATGTTGTCAGTAAAAATCTTTGCAGTTGCATAAAAACCAGAAATTTCAATCAAAATTACTCCCCCTAATTTATTAGTTAAAATACTGTTCCTCTTGTTTAGTTTATGATTGCATTATAAATGTCTTTTAATTTTACACATCCTAATTATTTTTATTATAACAAAGTGATAGTTTTACTTAAACAGGAATTTATTCCTATACAATTTTTTAAATTTAAACCAGCATCCTGCTTATTCTATACGTAATAAGTATGGATGACGGTATGTCATTCAAGGGGTATAAACCAAACCAATAAGATGCTTCCAATAATAATCAGTGCAGCTAAAACAGCAATAATCTTTGCCATTGGTTTTGCATAATTAAAATCCCAACCTATTCCGACGCGTTTTTCAATAAGCAAAGAAGGGTCATCCGGGTTATAATAGAACATTCCTGCTATCCAGTATTTTTCATCATCCCTATCTATAATTTGCTGATTATCCACCGATAAGCTATCTTTGCTTTCATTATAAATGTGATAAGATTTGATAATATAAATTATTATAATCATTATTGTTAAGGCTGTTAATACAGTTAGCCATATCGTCATTAGTTTTACATCGATTAACATTAACATATTCATATTTATTATAAAAAATATTATCTGCTGCATAATTGTCAGTAAAATAATCAAGTATGCTAGATTGCTCTTAATAAGATTATTTTGGTACTCAGATTTTTCTGGTTTTAAAATATTTAAGTTCATCTTTGATTTTTTTATTAAATTGAATATAAAAAACATAAGGATAATTAACCCTATCTGAGTAAGCTGTAATGGCAGAAAGGTTAAAAAAGATTTTTCTCCCCATCTATCCACCTCATTATTAATGTTATAATGTAGGGGAATCCTTTCTGGAAGGTAATGATATCTTTCAATCATCATTATTAAAGACAAAATAACAATAAATGCAGGAATTATAAACCAATACTTTGAGGGATAATTTTTTACATGGTCACGCCTTTTAAGGTTTACAACTGTTACTTGTCTTTTTCCCAAAACCCAGTCGCTATTGTGTTTAATTTTTAAAACTTCTTTATAAATGAAATAATAATTAATCTCCATAGCAAAAGCAATAATGAAAATAAATAGAACAGAAAGTTTTATAATTGAAATCACATTTCCAAATATAAAGAAATAAGTGTATAGAAGCAATGGAAATAGAATCGTCAAAGCGTAATTTCTTCTATATTTTTTATAAAGAATTAGCATTTCATTTCTATTTTTATAACCGTAGGGGATTTTTACTCCAAAAAATACATTCTCCCTTGAAAACTTAGGTAAGTAAAATCCTAATATAGTAATTAATAATACATTAGGTAAAAATAAAAAAGCAAAAATAAATTTATTCACCCTTTTCCCCTCCAAACCCGTCAAAAATATCTTCCATTATACTAAATAAATCCTCTTTGCTAATCCCCTTGCAATATGCCTCTGCTATTATAGGTTTAAGCTCATCTTTAACTTCCTTTAAAAAAATCTTATCTATATTCCTAATAATTGATATATATGCCCCTTGTTTTTTGTTAATGGAAATAAAGCCTAAATCCTTTAAAATATTATATGCCTTATTAATTGTGTGCATGTTTATCCCAATGTCCTCAGCAAGCTGGCGAATTGAAGGAAGGCTATCGCCTTCCTTCAACTGTCCTTTTGCAATCCCTTCGATTATTTGATTTTTAATCTGAATATAAATTGGAATCTCCGATGTAAAGTCTATTTCTATAAACATACATTCACTTCCTTAAACTTCTGCATTAGTTTTTTCTAATCCCTTTTGTTTTAAAATATAAATAAGTGCGATTATGGCAAAAATCATCGTAATGCCTTCTAGTATAAATACATTAACCCCCTTCATTGACATAAGGGCAATCGGTGTATCAATAAGCATATGAATTAAAATTGCGATAATTAAATAGCTCCATTTTTTATCTCTAACCGATTGCAAAACCAATAAAGATAGTGCAATTTGAATAGTTATAGCAAATATTCTCTCTATTCCTGCAAGAAGAAAATTGTAGTCAGGAGTATTGATTAACATGTTTTTAATCATCTCTATAGTTTGCTGAGGTACTTTACCAGCAAACACCTCGTCTAACTTACCTGCGTTAATAAAATTAGAATAAATCAAATTATTAATATAAGTTAATCCAACTAATAGTATAGCTTCTATTCCTCCATGTCCTGCACCAAAGGCAAGACCATTTTCAAAATTCAATCTATCCTTTAAGAAGAATTTAAACCCTAAAAATCTTCCAATCTCTTCAAAAATTCCTGCAGTAAGTCCTAAGAAGATAGAAAAAAACAAATGATTTTTTGACATTGCAATATACCAGCTCTGCCTTGAAAAAACCTGAAGCATTGGAATCCTTATAATCATTTGAAAGATAAAAAATACAAGTGCTCCAATCAAAATTGCCTTAAATGTTCCATTGTATTTTTTGCAAAATATAATTCCTAACGTAATTGGAACCCCAAATGAAATGATAAGAGTAATAATCATAAATATAATTTTCAAATTCGATACCATTAAAAACCCCCCTAGTTATATTTGTTATATATATTATATAACAAATATAAAATTAAATCAATTACTTTAACTCTTTAATCACCAAATACAAATTATTGAATATAATATTACAATACAACAATATTGAGGATAGATTTAATATGAATTCTCCTATTGGTATTCCAATTTATATCAACAAGAATCTAATACTTGATTTGTATTCCATACTCATAAACGGTTATATAGAAAGCAGGGAAGAACTTTACCTGAAAAATATTGATACAGCTTTTAGACTTCAGCTTGGAAACAAATACACAACCAATCAGGGAAGTAAGAGAACTGATCCAAGCGACAAAAATCTTGTTAAAGACAATTCAAATAATTGTTCTAAGGATAGAAGCGTTTTAGTTGATAATAGAAATGGAGATAGAAATCAAATAAGAATCAGAAAAATTTTTACTACTTTTCAATTTTTCAATAATATGAAATCCATAATGCAAAACAATAATTTAGTTAAGAGATTTGATGAACTAAGCAGCTATGACAGCATAAGTCCAGTAGAATACTTAGAGTTTGAAGGTCGTATATCTCAAATATCTGTTCAATCCCAAATTAATACTATAGTAAGCCTAATCGAATCATTTGATACTAAAGAGCTGGATAAGTTAATACCCTCTTCCTCCCTTACAAACTTTACAGTCATCTCAAAGCAGCTAAAAAAACTCAACGAGTTTCTAGGCCAAAACAATACAACTACGATGATTATTGAAAATTCCCATTTCAAATCCATACTTAATGTTAACACAAATTTTTTCTTAGATAAAAACTCTTATATTTACGATGACGTTAACTGCAATTGCAAAGTCTTCTGCAAAATTATTAAGGTATTAAACCATAATGAAAAAATAAACTTATTATCAAAGACATGTGAGCAGGATTACTACACTAAACTTTTACTGCAAACCAAGCAGTTTCTTGATATACTAAATCAAAACAATATATTAGTTCCGGAAATGTTTTCATGTGAAGTGATGTATCCTGCAATTCAAGCAATCCCAATAGCAATGTATATTTAATCTCAAATAAGCCACCAGATTAAATTAATATTTTAAAAACCCCATGAAGATTTTTACTTATGTTTTCTCGTTTCATGGGGTTTTAAATATTACATCTTACTATACACGTTGTTTTATTTTTCCAGCAACTAAACCTATTAATCGACAACAACAGCAGTTCCTGAAGCAGTAACCATCAACATACTTCCTGCCTGGCCGAGAACCTCATAATCAATATCAATTCCAACAACTGCATTTGCCCCCATCGCCGCTGCCCTTTGCTTTAATTCCTCAAGTGCCCTTTCCCTTGCATACATTAATTCTTCCTCGTATGTCTTTGACCTTCCACCAAGAAAATCAGAAAGTCCTGCCATAAAATCCTTTACAAAATTTACTCCGCTGATAACCTCTCCAAAAACTATACCTTTATATTCAATTATTCTTTTTCCTTCAATCGAAGGAGTTGTTGTAACTAACATATTTATTCTCCTTTCAAATTTATTTAATCGATACCTTATGATACTCCTGTGAAAAAGTATCGATATAAAGAATCTCTTTTCTTAAAACATCTCCTCTTCCAATAAGAACCTTTAACGCTTCACTTACTTGAATTGAAGCAATCAGTGCGGGTGTAAAGGATGGGTTTCCAAGTTCCTTTTCTATTCCTTTTGAAACTTTCTTCCTATAAATAAAATCAAGCGTCCTATCGCCTGGAAATACAGTAGTTACCTGTCCATACCATCCTGCTATTGCCCCATGAACAAAAGGAATATTCACCCTTTCACATATATCCTGAAGTATAAGTCTTGTTTCAATGTTATCAAGAGCATCTATTACCAAATCATGCCCTCTTAAAAGCTTTTCCCCATTCTCAAAATTAAATTCCCCCACTATTGCATTTACATAAACATCAGGATTAACTATAGCCATCCTTTCTTTTGCTACTAAAGCTTTACTCTTTCCTAATACTTCAGAATTGGATAGTATTTGTCTGTTTAAATTTGAATCCTCAAAAACATCCTTATCAATTGCTGTGATATATCCAATACCTAGTCTACCCAGCATCTCTATTATATATCCTCCAATTCCTCCGCAACCAACAACACAAACCTTAAATTCTCTCAATCTATCGTTTTCTTCCTTTGACAATGTGTTCATATTTCTATCGTATCTTCCCATAGTGCACCTCCAAATGTCAAATCAACCTCCGCCCACAGGCGGGAACAAGGCTACTGTTACTCCATCCTCTAAAGGTTCATCCCATTTTCTGTCAATTCCATTAACAATATAAATTGCTACCTCTTCCTCTTTAATGCCCAGTTTTTCGATTATAAACCTTCCATTTATTCCAGCAAAATAGTCAAAATCAACCTCCTTTTGTCGTCCATTTCTAAACGTAGCAAAAAGCTTAACCTTAATCATCTTATCCCCCCTTTAGTGACATTCACTTGATTTCTTGACTTCTTGAATTGTTTGTCAATTTATGGGCATATTGCAAAACGCCTGCTCCATAAACAGTCTGCACAGGATGGCTTTACAGTATAGCAATCATAATCGCTTGTTTTTACAATATCGCATCCATCTACCAAGTCACAATCAAGACATGATGGATATCTATTATTATACACCCTGTTTCTAAAATTTGTATATTCAGTGTTAAAATAAATTTCATCTAAACTTTTTTCATTGATGTTTCCAAAGGGATATTTCAAAACCTTCTTTTCTCGGCCAAAAATATATTCATTTATGCTGTGGGAAAATCTATAACACGGATAGACTCCACCGTCGGCCCCCACAACAACCGCATCCTCTTCAATAAAAGGACAATATCTCTCTGTCTTTAGCTCATAATTAGGCAAGACAAGATTCAAACCCTTTCTAAAAGAATAAACATTTAATTTTTCAAATAAATCCTTTATAAATTTATTTTCATATCTTTTATAAAGTATCTTATCCTTGTAATCCTCTGTTTGAGGGATTACGTTTGAGATAATAACCTGGAAAGCATCCAAAGAAGCTGCAATATCTAAAACATTAAATATATCATCAATATTCCCCTTTGAAGCTACAAACTGTATAACAATATACGGAAATTCAAGATTATTTTTTTTCTTCTTTTCAACTATTTTATTTAAATTCCCCAGAACATTCACAAGTTCAAACCCTCTAATATCCTTATATTTTTCCTCGAGCCCATCTATAGAAACAACAATTTTATTCACACTTTCAATAATTATATTTACTATATCTTCATCTAAAATCGTTCCATTTGTTGTCAACGTAAGATTATATCTTGAAAACATTTTAAGTGCCTTTTTTATGAGCGGTGAATAAGTCGGCTCTCCAATCCCGCCTAATACAACCTCTTTAATATCCTTACCTTGTAAATCATTATATATTTTTTCAAGAGTCTTTTCATCCATATCAATAGGCTTTTCGCTCCATGCTCGTCTGTAGCACATTTTACAATTCAAATTGCACTTATCAGTCAACTCTATATACACTTTACTAATACTCACGATATCCCCCCATTAAGTGACATTCACTTGATTTCTTGAATTGTTTGTCAATTTACATAATTTCCCGATATATTTCACATTAATCCTTAGTATTCTGCCATTATCTCAATTTAATTAGATTTACACCCTAAAAGGCTATCCTTTTAGGGTGTAACTATGCTTAACATATTTTATAAATCAATCTCCTGCCTGAGTAAATAAATTAATTAAACATCTAACTTAGCTAATGTTTCTTCCGTTGGAATACCATCTTGTCCCCAACCACGAACTTCATAGTATTTTGGTAGTAGTTCGCTTAATCTATGAACATGTCCCTTTGATGGACCTTCTGGGATTCCATCTTCCAACAATCTCTTTGGAAGAGTATCTTCTTTTGGGTCTATACCTGCTTTTAAGTTAAATACTCTTTCAAGAGTATAAATTCTTGAACCTGCCTCGAGTATGCTCTCAGCTGTATAGTCTTCTCCACAAACACAGTTAATAAGTTCAGCGTAATCGGATGCTCCAAGAGCAAATGATGTAAATAGACAAAGTCCAAGAGAATCTATAACTGCAGTAAGATCCTGGAATACCTTTACCCATTCAGCCTTGCCCTCAAGTGAGAATCTATCTAGTTTTTGTGGTGCACCAAGTATTTCAGGTGAAATCATATAACCTCTAACGTGGCATCCACCTCTATTTGAAGTTGCATATTCAAGTCCATGACCTTGAACTCCTCTTGGGTCATAAGCTGGTAATTCCTGCTTCTTAACTGACATAGAAAGTTCTGGAACTCCATAAGCTTCACACAATCTATACGAACCTTCAGCCAATTTATCACCAAAACCTTCTCTTGCCCCCATCTTTTTTGTCCATGCAACCATTGCATCAGCATCACCAAATTTTAGTGAGTATCCATCGTTTGCAATTTCTTCATCCTTAATTAATCCCTTTTCATAAAGTTCCATCGCAGCAGCAATTGTAGTTCCTGCTGAGATAGTATCGAGTCCGTATTCATTACACCAGAAATTAGCTTCTGCAATTGCATTTATATCATAAACATCGCAATCTGCTCCGAATGCCCACAATGTTTCGTATTCTGGTCCTCCTACCTCACGACCGTCTTTTAATCTTACCCATCTTCCACAAGCAATTGGACATCTATAGCATGGATTCTTTCTAACAAGAATATCTCTTGTCATTGTTTCTCCGCTTATTTCATCAGCATTTTCCGTATAAGCCCTTTGGAAATTTGCAACTGGGAAAATACCATGTTCATTGATTATATTTACAAGAACAGCTGTTCCGTAAGTTGGTAATCCTTGTCCTGTTACTCCGTTTTCTCTTAGCATCTTAATCTTAGCAGCTACCACATCCTTTACCTTTTCCTCATCTGCAAGTTCAACCTTTTTGCTTCCTTTTACTACAACAGCCTTAACATTCTTTGAACCCATAACAGCACCGACACCAGAACGTCCTGCTGCTCTATCATAGTCATTGATAACTGCTGCAACCTTTGATAATTTTTCTCCAGCAGGTCCAATGCAAAGAACTCTTGCCTTTTCTCCATATTCTTTTCTCAATTCATCAGTCGTTTCTGAAACCAATTTACCCCAAAGATTTGAAGCATCTTTAATTTCAACTTTATCATCTTCAATTGAAACATAAACCGGTGTTTCTGCCTTACCTTCAAAAATAATCATATCATAGCCAGCAGCCTTTAGTTCTGCCCCAAAGTATCCTCCTGAGTTTGAGCAAGCTATTGTTCCTGTTAAAGGTGACTTAGTGATAACCATATATCTACCGCCTGTTGGAACGGGAGTTCCAGATAGAGGGCCAGTAGCTATTATTAGCTTGTTTTCTGGACTTAATGGTTCAACCTTTGGATTAACCTCATCCATGAATATTTTACTTCCTAAGCCTCTACCTCCTATGTATTTTTTAGCAAGCTCTTTATTAAACCCTTCTGTCTTTACTAAATTTTCAGTCAAGTTAATTCTTAAAATCTTACCAGCATACCCAAACACAACAAAACCCCCTCACATTTTTTCAATACAATATATTTCTAAAGTTATAAATTTATTAATGTTAAATTATTCACAGAATTAACATTTTGCTAGAAATATATTGTATTAATATCAATTATATGTCAATATTAATATTAAAACAATTGTTTTTCAGAATTTTCTTAAAAAATAAATCGACACAGTGTGAAAATTATAAAAAATATAAAAATTAAGCCATATTGATAAATTTTCAATGTGGCTCATTATATTGCTCCTCAGTGGCGTCTAACTTTTTATTATCTCAATTTCATCTCCAATCTTTATAAAACCGCCATTTATAACCTTTGCAAACACACCTTCCCTTGGCATGATGCAGTCGCCAGTTATATTTTTTATTTCACAGCCAGTATGGCATTGTTTTCCAATCTGCGATATCTCTAAAACTACTTCTTCTCCAACTCTTAGCACTGTTCCTATAGGTAGAGTATAAAGTTCTATACCTTCTGTTGTAATGTTTTCTGCAAAATCTCCCGTCTTTAAATTTTCAAGCCCGATGGCCTTCATCTTATCTATGCTCTCTTTTGCAAGAAGGCTTACCTGCCTATGCCAGTTTCCTGCGTGGGCATCTCCCTCAAGGCCATGATTTTCTTTAAAATATCCCTTTTCAATAGGCATTTTTATAGTTCCTTTTCTTTCACTAATATTTATAGAAACAACCTTTGCCATTTTCAAACCTCCCTTTCATACAATCCAGATTTCCCACCGCTTTTTCTTATAAGCATTATATCCGTTATCATCATGTCTCTATCTATTGCTTTGCACATATCGTAAATAGTTAGTGCAGCTGCAGACACAGCTGTAAGTGCCTCCATCTCAACCCCTGTTTGCCCGATAGTTTTTACAGTAGCCTTAATATCAATCTTTGAGTTTTCAAAGTCAAGTTTAAAACTAATATCACAGCCTGTAGTTATAATAGGATGACACATAGGAATCAAATGTGATGTGTTTTTAGCTGCCATGATGCCTCCAACCTGTGCAACCGAAAGCACGTCCCCCTTTTTTATTGTTCCTTCATAAATCCTATTGAGAGTCTCTTTTTTCATGTATATGCTTCCTATTGCAACTGCCTCCCTTTTTGTCATGTCTTTGTCGCTGACGTCGACCATCTTAGCTCTTCCTTCTTCATTTATATGAGTCAAATCCATACTACCCTCCAATCTGGAACATTTTCTTTTGGCTTTGGCTTATCGCCTCTTCAAGGTGATGTTCCAACGGTTTATTAAAAATCGTATGTTCCAATATAGCCTTTAAGTGCCTTTCATCCCTCAAAAAATCCTTTAAATCAATCTCTTCTTTTGAGTGAAGGCATGGTTTTATAGTTCCTGTTGACGTAAGCCTTATTCTATTGCATCCCGTGCAGAATTTGCATGTTAATGGCGATATAAATCCAATCGTTCCTTTGGCACCTTGTCTTTCAAAAACCCTTGCTGTGCTATTTTGTCCTGTTTCAATTTCTGTTAAATTTGAAATGCTTCTTATCAAATCATCCGAGGAAATATAACCATCCTTAAACCTCTCACCTTCTCCAATAGGCATAACTTCAATAAATCTAATGTGGAGTGGATTTTCATCAGCAAGCTTTACAAAATCAAAAACCTCATCATCATTAACGCCCCTAATCACTACCATGTTGACTTTTATAGGCTCTAACCCTATCGCCAAGCTTTTATCGATTGCCCTAAAAACATCATCAATATTCCCTAATCTTGTAATATTTTTAAATCTGTCTGCCTTTAAAGTATCAAGACTAATGTTAACTCTATTAAGCCCTGCCCTTTTCAAATCTCCTGCCATATCATAGAGCCTTGTCCCATTTGTTGTAATAGCAATATCGTCAATCCCATTTATTTTTGAAGTTTCATAAATTAAATTTTCAATACCCTTTCTTACAAGGGGTTCTCCACCTGTAAATCTTATTTTCTTTATTCCAAGCTCAGCTGATGCTCTTATAATCTTTAATATATCCTCAAAGCTCAAAATCTCCTCATGTTCAAGCTTTTGAATCCCATCATCAGGCATGCAGTATACACACCTTAAGTTGCACCTGTCCGTTACAGAAACCCTCAAATAATTTATGGTTCTCCCATATTTATCATTCATATGAATTCTCCTATTCGATTATTATATTGCCTAAATCGCTATAGTCATATCCTCCAAGATAGTCTAATTCTCTCTTAAATTCATCCGAATTAATAACTTCTAAAAATTTCTTAATGCCGTCATGTTCTAAATATTCTAAAGGAAGTGCAATATCATATTCCTCGTTAGCTATTGGAATAAAATCCAGCCCCATTATATTAGCTGCTGAAAAAACCCCAAGCCCTACATCTGCATTTCCCTTTGCAACCTGAGCTGCAACAGAAATATGTGTATAATCTTCTCTCTCGTATCCATTAATATCTTTAGGGCTTATACCTAATTTTTTCAGTTCATAATCAAGTAGTATTCTTGTCCCAGACCCTTTTTGTCTGTTTACAAATTTCGCATTATTGTTAACTATATCCTCAAGCCTTGTTATACCCAAAGGATTTCCCTTTCTCACCATAAGACCCTGAATCCTTTTGACAAACTTAATAAGAGCAATTCTTCTACCTGGAACATATCTTTTTATATAGGATTTGTTGTATTCACCAGTTTCTGTGTCTAATAGATGTAAAGTCGTAAAATGAGTTTCCCTATCTTTAAGCGAAAGTATTCCCCCCATGCTGCCAACATGAGCAGAAGATAGATTATATTTGCCTTTTTTGGCGAGTAAATCTGCAGCAATGTCTAATATCAAATCATGGCTTCCTATGCATAGGACAGTATTCTTTATTTCGTCTTCACTCTTGAGTAAATTTACTTTAACAACACTTCCCTTTTCATAACCCTCCAGCTCTTCTGGAATTTCCATAACTCCATCAGCCCTTACAAGGCTCATCGTAGCACCCGCACCCCTTTCAATTGGTGCTGCAATATATTTGCCATCTATATATCCAAGCTTAACCCTCACAAATTCAAGATATTTTGAAGAAGACATCGTCCTTTTTGAAAGCATTGCATCTATATACTTTTTACCCATAATTTCATATCCTTGAATAAAGCCTATTAGCTTTTTGACAATGTTCTCCATTATAAAAAATGCTGAAACAGGAAATCCTGGTATCCCGACTATTGGTTTATCAGCTATTTTACCCAAAATAACAGGCTTTCCTGGCTTAATTGCAACTCCGTGGATAAATACTTGTCCTAATGTTTCTATGACCTTTTTAGAATAATCTTCCCTTCCTGCAGAAGAACCTGCATTCAATAAAATCAAATCAAATTCTTTAGAGGCTCTATCTACAACTTCTAGTAGTCTTTCAAAATCATCCTTTACGATATCAAATCTTACAGGAATCCCTCCGTATTCCTCTACCTGTGCCGCAAACACTCTTGAGTTGAATTCAATAATATCCCCAACCTTTAGTTCTGTTCCTGGTTCGACAATCTCCGTTCCTGTTGGGATTATTGCAACCCTTGGCTTTTTATACACTTCAATCTCAAAAACTCCTCCTGCAATTAGGGCACCTATATCAACAGGTCTTATTCTGTGGCTCTGAGGGAGAATTAACTGTCCCTCAACTATATCCTCACCCATTTGTCTTATGTTTTGCCATGGAATCGATGGCTTAATAATCTCAATTTCGTTCTCACCAGCTTTAATCAAATCCTCAACCATTATCACAGTATCAAATTCATCTGGAACAGGGTCTCCAGTATCAACAACTAAGTAATCGATACCTTCTTTTAATCTTACTGGGTTTCTGTCCGTAGCAGTAAAAGTTTTTTTTGCAGTCGTTGCAATTCCGTCAACTGCTGAACTGTTGTAAAATGGCGAAGAAATTTTTGCAAATACTGGAGCTGCAGTAATTCTTCCGTTTGCTTCATGTGTCTTTATCTTTTCGCTATTTAGTCTAAATTCACTCAATTTTTCAAAATATGTATTTATTGCTTTTTCCAAATTTATATTTGAGAGATATATATTTTGTCCCATGATGACCTCCTAGAACTTAATTACTTTCACATTTTGCCCAGCGTAAAGACCTTCAAGCTCCTTTTCGATATACACATACCCAAAGGATTTTGCAAAACATGATATAAGCCCTGATTTATAGTAGGTTGGATATGCTTTTAAAACACCATCCTCTTCCTTTATTTGAACAGGCAGAAATTCTGCCCTTCCTGGTGCTTTATGATAATTGACTGAAAATATGCATTCAATTGGGTATTCTTCCCTTTCGAAATTCCTAATCAAATCCAAATAATGAGCAACGAAATTTTTGAAAATAACTGCACATGCAAGTGGATGTCCCGGAAGTCCAAATATAAACTTATCATTCACTTTCCCAACAATTGTTGGTTTTCCAGGCTTAATTGCAATTCCGTGGATAAAAATATTTGACCCTTCAAATGATTTTATAACCTTTACAGTCTCGTCCTTTGTTCCAACAGAGCTTCCACCCGACATCAATACTACATCACATTCGCCAAGTGCTCTTTCAACTGCCTCCCTTAACTTATCAAAATCGTCATTAATTATTCCATATAGAACAGGTTCAACACTTTCTTCAATACAAAGTGAATATAAGAGATAACTATTAATATCCCTAACTTTCCCAAGTTCAATTTTCTCAGTTGGTGGAACCACCTCATCGCCCGTCGAAATAATTCCCACCTTTATTCTTTTATAAACTTCAACTTCTAAAATTCCAAGGCTTGCTAAAACGCCTACTTCGTATGGCCTTATTCTTGTCCCCTTTTTTAAAACAAGTTCTCCCTTATTTACATCTTCTCCAATTTCAACTATGTTTTGAAGCGGTGCAACTGGCTTGTTTATAAGTATCGTTTCATCATCCAACTTTTCAGTATATTCAATCATGGCAACCGTATCAGCACCATTAGGAAGCATACCGCCAGTTGGAACATACATGCATTCACCATCTTTAATGTCACTTGGAGGAACACTGCCTATTTTTACTTCTCCAACAAGTTTTAAAATAGCCGGCAGGCTCTCGCTTGCTCCAAACACATCATTTGATGACACAGCATAACCATCTACAGTCGAACGAACAAATTCAGGAACATTTTCATTTGAATATATGTCGACCGCTAAAACCCTTTCAAGAACATCTAATATGCTCACCTTTTCGGTTTCAATTTTGTAACTTTTATTATTCTTAATAATTTCCTTTGCCTCATTTACTGTAACAAGCTTTAATAACTCCATATTAATCATCCTTTCTTGCACACTCTGAAGCTTCACCCTTTAGTATTTCAATACCATGTTTTAGTGCTGGCAAAACAATATTCAAATTTTCAACTGCTCCCTTTGGACTTCCAGGAAGGTTTATTATCAACGTTTCCTTTCGTATTCCCGCAACAGCTCTTGATAACATCGCCTTAGGAGTTATCTCCAATGACTTTGCCCTCATAGCCTCCGGTATACCTGGCACTAATTTTTCTATTACAGCCATCGTTGCCTCTGGAGTTACGTCCCTTTTTGAAAAACCAGTTCCACCATTTGTTAATACCAAATCTAATTTCATTTCGTCACAAAGTTTTATAAGTTCACATTTAATATCATCAATTTCATCTGGAACAATTTTTATGTATTCTACACTGTATAAAGAACTATCAAGCGTTTCTTTAATTGCCACAGAAGTGGTGTCAACCCTTTCTCCCCTTGAACCCTTGTCGCTCACTGTTAAAATCCCTACTCTAATCAATCAAATCACCCCTTGAAATTATTTTTCTAACAAGACTACTTTTAGGATTTTTGAAAAACTCTTCTTTAGAATCCATCTCAATTATCTTCCCTTTGTCCATAAATATAACTGTATCTGCTATCCTTTGTGCTTGATAAAGGTCGTGGGTTATTAATACAACAGTCGTTCCTTTCTTATTTATGTGCTTTATAAGACGTTCTGCAATCAATGTGCTCTCGACATCCATGCTTGCAGTAGGCTCATCAAGTAGTAAAAGTTCCCTTTCAAGAACAGCTACCCTTAATAGTGCCACCTTTGCAGATTCTCCACCAGACAACCTTTTAGCATTTTTTTCTAGATAATTAATCCCAAAATATGAAGTGTATTCATTTAATTTTTTATCTATATCTTCATCCTTCATCCCTTTATATTTTAATCCTAAGGAAATATTGTCTTTTACTGACATGTTGAATATGTATGGCCTTTGCTGCATTATGCTTATTTTATCCTTAACTTCATCGAACTCATAGTCATCAAATAATATTTTTCCAGCATCGTGCCTTTTTATGTTTGCAATACACTCTATTAGAGTTGTCTTTCCACTGCCATTTAAACCAAGGACTGCAACTATTTCTCCTTTTTTTATGTGAAGACTTTCTATATCCAACACTCTTTTTTCATATTCCTTAACCAAATTATTAATATATATATTCATTGGTGTCTCTTCCTTTCAATAGGTGCAAAAGTGTGTTAATTCCAAAGGATATTAATAAAAGAATTATCCCAATTTTTATAGCACCCTCGAAGTTTCCCTTGTTGGTTTCAAGAGCTATATAGGTTGTCATTACCCTTGTGTAGCCCTTTATGTTTCCTCCAACCATTATAACTGCACCAACTTCAGAAATTGCCCTCGAAAATCCAGTTGTTATAGCTGTTATTATCTCGTTTTTACATTCTTTGATTATAAGTATTAAAATATCAAAACTTCTTCCACCCAACATAATGCATGTTTTTTGAATCTTTACTGCGCTATGTTGAATCTGCTTAACTATAAGATTAAAAATAATTGGTAGCACTAATAAGGTTTGAGCTAAAATCATAGCAGTTGGTGTAAACAAAAGATTATAATGTCCAAGTGGACCCTTTTTTGAAAGAAGCATAAAAACAACAAGCCCCATTAAAACTGGAGGTATGCTCATAAGAGTATCTGTTATTCTTAAAATGTTGTTTTTATACTTAAACCGATTAATTGAAAAAGGTATACCAATTATTAAAGATATAATTGAAGCAATGAGTGTTGCTGTTGTTGAAACAAATAATGAAGTTAAAACTATTTGAGTTAATTCCATATATTCACCTGCCTGCATTAGGTATGAATAAAGATTGCCCATACTTTTCCTTTCCAAATTCGCCAATCAATTTTTGTCCTCTTTCTGATATCATCCAATCGATAAATATTTTTGCCTCATGCTGTCTGAAATTAATTTTTTCTGGATTTAACATTATTAAGCTGTATTGATTTATTAGGACAGAATTTTTTTCACATAAAACATTCAGTTCAACCTTATCCTTCATAGAAAGATAAGTTCCTCTATCGGTTAATGTGTAAGCATTCTTTTCATTAGCCATATTTAAAACTTGTCCCATACCAAGTCCTGTTACTATGTAATTTTTCCACTTAGGTTCAATATTAGCCTTTTTCCATATATCCTTTTCCTTTTGATGAGTTCCCGACTCATCCCCTCTTGATATGAATTTTGAATTAGACTTGTAAATAAGTTCAAATGCTTTAATGGGATCGTCACTGGCATTATCCTTTACTTTTGCCGGGTCATCTTTGGGTCCTACAATAACAAAATCGTTATACATAACTTCGTATCTTTTAACTCCATACCCTTGATTTATAAAGTCTATCTCCTTTGCTTTTGAGTGAACCAATAAACAGTCTGCGTCTCCTCTTTTTCCTATTTCTAGTGCTTCTCCTGTTCCCTTTGCAATTACCTTAACCTTTATTCCTGTGTCCTTTTCAAAATATGGTAAAAGATAATCCAAAAGACCCGAATCCTGGGTGCTGGTTGTTGTTGCAAGAGTAATTGATTTAATTTCATTCGAACATGCTGTTAAGAATAAAAATAATATAAGTAAAATTGCTAAAAACTTTTTCATAATAAAAAAACCCCTTTCGTAAATTAAATTTGCGAAAGGAGAATTTTTGAGCTAAGTTAAACTAGTGTTAAGATATTAAAAGAATCTAATTCTTTTAAATCCCATACATACTATTGCTCAGCTTCTCCTTTCCATCGGGAGGCAGAACCGTTTCCAATTCTACCCTATCGGTTCATAATCCATAGCTGTGCCTTAGGATTATGAACTCGGAGAATATTGTTAAAATATTAACTTAATCTTATTTTAGCATAGATATTTATTGATTTCTATCATTTATTCATTTAATAGTATATTCTATAAAAAACATAAAATTCCTTCTAAAAAAGTTATTCTTTTACCCAATATTTACTTCCATCGTTTGTTCTATCGCTAAATCCTCCTTAATATCCTGTTTCGTTTTCCTCACCCTAAAAGGAACTTTATAATTAAATACAATGCATACGCCCATATCAAACCTATAATAACTCCTGCAACAATACCCTTTTTCTTAGCCTCCTTTAAATCAACCTCTTTTTCCTTGCATTCATTCCATACTTCCTTGGGGACTAGTTTTATGGCAATGGTAATACCAGCAGGAATTAATATTAAATCGTCTAGATACCCTAAAACAGGAAGGAAATCAGGTATTAAATCAATCGGGCTAAGAGCATAGGCTATAACTAATACCGCCCAAAGTTTAGCGTAGATTGGAGTTTTAGGGTGCCTATAAGCAAGATACAAAACATAAAGATTGTTTTTTAAATCCTCTGCTCTTTTTTTTAGATTTTCAAGTTTCACGATTAAACCTCCAAAATAAGTTTACTGATAATCAGTTAACTTATTTTGCTTAGTTCAACCGCAAGATGTGATGCTAATCTTGCATTGTTGTAAACAAGCTGGATATTAGATTCAAGGCTTCTTCCACCAGTAATTTCTTTAACCTTTGCAAGAAGGAATGGAGTTGTTTCCTTTCCCTTTATGCCCTTTCCCTTTGCTTCGCAAAGTGCATCCTCTATTGCTTTGTTTATTGCATCATAGTCCATTTCAAATTCCTCTGGGATTGGATTTGCAACTACTACCCCGCCCTTTAATCCAAGTTGCCATTTCACATAAATAGCCTTTGCTAGTTCCTCTGGTGATTCAACCCTGTAGTCAACTTTAAATCCGCTTTTTCTTGTATAAAATGCTGGAAGCTCATCGGTCTTATATCCTACTACAGGAACACCGAATGTTTCAAGGTATTCTAATGTAAGTCTCAAGTCAAGTATTGATTTTGCACCTGCACAAACTACAGCAACATTTGTGTTAGCAAGTTCCTGCAAATCTGCTGATATGTCAAATGTTTCCTGAGCATCTCTGTGAACTCCTCCGATTCCACCAGTTGCAAACACTCTAATTCCAGCTAAAGCCGCAATAATCATCGTTGAAGCTACAGTAGTCGCACCGTCAAGCTTTTTTGCAACAATAAATGGTATATCACGCCTTGAAACCTTTACTATTTCTCTACCTTTTTTGCCGAGGTATTCTATTTCATCTGGAGTTAATCCTGCCTTGAGCTTTCCATTGATAATGGCAATAGTAGCTGGAACTGCTCCATTTTCTCTTACTATTCTTTCGACATTAAGTGCAGTTTCTACATTTTGTGGATAAGGCATTCCGTGTGAGATTATAGTGGATTCAAGTGCTACAACCGGTTTGCCAAGTTTTAGTGCCTTTTCTACTTCCTTACCAATTTCAATATAATTCATCATAATCCCATCTCCTTTATTATATAGTTTATATTTTCTATGCTCATATTTTGATTGATTGTATCCTCTGATAACAGCGCAAGCACCGATGCAGCTGTAGAAAACTTAGCGGTTGAGTGTATATCAAAATCATTTAAATAGGCAAAAACAAGCCCTGCTACAAATGCATCTCCTGCCCCAGTTGCATTCTTAACTTCTACTTTAGGGGTTTTAAATAAGTTTAGTCTTGATTCGTCTCCATAGTAAATTCCATCCTCGCCAAGGGTTATAAATACTTTCTTTACTCCTCTATTTAAAAAATATTCTGCTGCTCTTTTCAAATCGTTTTCAGATTCTATCTTAATTCCTGACAACACTTCTGCTTCATACTTGTTTGGTTTTATACAGTAAAACTTTCCTATAAAATTCTTAACCTTCATTGCTTTATTAGTTGAAACTGTGTCTAAAAATACAGGAATATTAAAATTTTCTATGATATATTTTATAATTTCTTCAGGAATATTAGTATCTAGAACTATGCATTTAGATTTTTTTATCATTCCTTCATTTTCTTTAATATAGTCTACTTTAAAATCGTCATAAATATCCATACAGGAAAGTGCAACTGCCATATCTCCTTTATCATCCTGAATAGATAAATATGTTGATGTTTGGGATATATCTAAAACCTTTGATAAACTCATATCCAATCCAATTTTTTTAGAGTGCTCGATTATCTTTTTCCCATACAAATCATCACCAACCAACGTTAATAGCTTTGTATTTACCCCAAGCCTTACTAAATTTTCAGCTATATTTCTTGCAACTCCACCTATTGAAATTTTCATCCTTCCTGGATTGGAATCTCTCAAATTAAGCTTACCCTTTGGAAAACCTAATAAATCTATATTAGCTCCTCCAATTGCAACAACATATTCATCCTCATCTGATAAAATATAACCTTTGCCCTTAATAAGTCCCTTTTTCATAAGGTTTGTAATATGAACTGCAACAGATGACCGTGTAATACCTAACATGCTTGCCATTTCTTCCTGTGAAATCAAAGGATTGTCTTTGATAATGTTTAATATTTCTCTTTCCCTATTCGTCATACAATCACCTTAACTTTTGCTTATATATTAATCATATGTTTATATTTTACCCATTTTAATAAATTTATGCAACAAAAAAGTGAAACTTAGGTGCCAGGCACCCAAGTTTCACTTTTACATTCTCTTCCATCTAACTCCCTGTGGAGTATCTTCAAGTATTATTCCCATCGCCTTCAAATCGTCTCTTATCTTATCTGCAAGGGCAAAATTCTTTTCCTTTCTTGCCTTTTGCCTTTCTTCTATAAGCCTTTCTATTTCTTCATCAATATTTCCCTTTGTTGTTTTTTCAAGTATTCCAAGAGGTTTTCCAAGTTCCCTTATAAGGTTCAATGCCTTTTCAGCAAGTTTTTTCGCTGAAGTTTCCTTTATATTTGTGTTGACTTCTCTAACTAAGTCGAATATAACTGATATTCCATCAGCGGTATTGAAATCATCATCCATAACTTCGATGTATCTTTCTCTAAATTTATCGAGATTGTTTGATAATTCTACTTCTGCCCCATTAAGTTCTCTATCTTCTGCAACTTCAATTACATGTTCAAGATTTCCTATAGCATTATACATTCTCTCAAGGGCTGATTTTGCCTGGTCTAGTAAGTCCAAGCTAAAGTTTATTGGATTTCTATAATGTCCTGAGAGCATAAATAGTCTCACAACTTCTGCATCATATTTTTCAAGTATCTCCCTAGCTGTAAAGAAGTTGTTTAATGACTTTGACATCTTCTGGTTGTTAACGTTAAGGTATGCAACATGCATCCAGTAATTAGCAAACGGTTTTTCATTTCTTGCTTCACTTTGGGCGATTTCATTTTCATGGTGTGGGAATACAAGGTCTGCCCCACCTCCGTGAATATCTATTGTTTCACCTAAAAGATTGCACGCCATTGTTGAGCATTCAATATGCCAGCCAGGTCTGCCCATTCCCCATGGGCTCTCCCATGCAGGTTCACCTGGCTTTTGTGCCTTCCAAAGGGCAAAGTCCATTGGATTTTTCTTTCTCTCATCTATATCTATTCTTGCACCCGCTTCTAAATCTTCTATGCTCTGATGCGATAGTTTCCCATATTCTTCGAATTTAGTTGTATCAAAATATACATCCCCATCAACAGCATAGGCATACCCCTTATCAACTAAGTCCTTTACGAACTTTATTATTTCATCCATATATTCAGTAGCCCTTGGATTGTATGTCGCTCTTTGAATTTTAAGTCCATCTGCATCCTTGTAATATTCAGCTATATATTTTTCTGCTACGTCCTTTACTGTTACTCCCTCTTCATTAGCTCTTTTAATCATTTTGTCATCGATATCAGTAAAGTTTTGAATAAAATTCACCTTATATCCTCTGTATTCAAAATATCTTCTAATCGTATCGAATACAAGGAATGTTCTGGCATTTCCAATATGGAAGTAGTTATATACAGTTGGACCGCAGGCATACATTTTAACCTCGCCTTCTGTAATCGGCTTAAATTCTTCCTTTTGCCTTGTCAAGGTATTATAAATCTTAATAGCCATATCAATATCTCCTTTCTATCTACTATTATTATTCTATGTCGATTATCTTAAACTGCATCTAAAAACCCCTTCATCTTGTAAAGACGAAGGGGACTTCGCGGTTCCACTCTACTTAGGATAAACCTCACTCAAAATTATAACGGATTTACCGTCCTTGCCTACTTCTTTCGGCAAGAAAGCTCCGGGACGCACCTTCAGAAGTTTCACTGCTGCTGCTTTCAGCCTACGACAGCAACTCTCTAAAAGCTAAACCTTCCTACTCCTTCCCATCAATGCCTATACAGATTATTGTTAGAAAATATTATATCAAAAAAATCTTACACAATCAAATCATTACATTAAGTTTTCCTTTACAAAACCAAGTCTTTTTATTATTGTTTCTCTTCCAAGTATTTCTATTATATTTACAAGTTCTGGTCCATGAACCTGGCCTGTTAATGCAACTCTAATTGGCATAAAGAGTGCTTTCCCCTTCGCTCCAGTTCTATTCTTTAATTCTTTAAATACGTTTTGTGCAAAGTTTGAATCAATCGCTTCTGCTTCTTTTACCATAGTTTCAAATTCATTTATAAGACCAAGAACATGCTCTTGTTTTAAAACTTCTGCTGCTTCTTCATTTTCAAGTTTAACTTCTTCTCCAAAGAAAATATTAACATGGTTAACTATATCACCAACAAATGAGAGTCCATCTCTAACTGTTTCAACAACCTTAGTTAACCATTCCTTCTTTTCATTGATATCGTTTTCTGTTATAAATCCTGCATTTACAAGATGTGGAATAGCAAGCTCTACTATTCTCTCTATTGGGCTCTTTCTTATGTATATTCCATTTATGTGGTTTAATTTGTCGATATCGAATACAGCAGGATTCTTAACAACTCTGTTAAGGTCAAATTTTTCAACAAGTTCCTCAAGTGAGAAAATTTCTTCTTCACCCTCTGGCGACCATCCAAGAAGTGCTAAAAAGTTTACAATTGCTTCTGGCAGATATCCCGCATCCCTGTATTGTTCAACCCACGTAGAACCATGGCGCTTGCTCATCTTTGTTCTGTCTTTTCCAAGAATTAGTGAAACATGGGCAAACTTTGGAACTTCAAATCCGAGAGCTTTATATATTAGTATTTGCCTTGGAGTATTTGAAAGATGCTCTTCTCCTCTTATAACAGTTGTAATCTGCATTAAATAATCATCAATTGTAACCGCAAAGTTGTATACAGGAATTCCATCGGATTTTACTATAATAAAATCGCCTATATCCTTTGAATTGAATTCAACTCTTCCTCTTACTATATCTTCAACAACTATAAGTTCATCATCTGGAACTCTAAATCTAACTACTGGCTTTCTTCCTTCTTTTTCATAGGCCTCCTTTTGCTCTTTAGTTAGGTGTCTGCACTTTCCAGAATATCTTGGCATCTCACCTCTTTTTAAAGCCTCTTCCCTTTCCTTTTCAAGTTCTTCTTCACTGCAGTAGCAAAGATACGCTCTACCTTCAGCCAATAATTTTTCTACATACGGATTATATATTCCAACTCTTTCTGTCGAACGATATGGTCCGTGTTCTCCTCCAACTTCAATTCCTTCATCCCAATCGATTCCAAGCCATCTCAATCCTTCAAGAATAACCTTTTCTGACTCTTCTGTTGAACGGTTAAGGTCAGTATCCTCAATTCTAACCAAGAATTTTCCGCCTGTATGTCTAGCATATAAATAGTTAAATAGTGCTGTTCTAGCTCCTCCGATATGCAAATGCCCTGTTGGACTTGGGGCAAATCTAACTCTCTCCATCACTACACCTCCAAAAATATTACGCTCAATTACTAATTTTAATTATATTTTCCCTATTTTTCAACAAAAATATATTAAAAGAGTGCAACCGTGCACCCTTTTATTTGTTGTATATAAATTTAATAAATTCAGGAAATCTTTTTGCCCAGTATTTTTCGCTGTGTGTTGCTCCCTCATCAATTAAAAGCTTTACATTTTCAATTGAAATTTTTCTTGATATAGTTTCGTTTAACCTAAGTGTTCCATTTACATATATATCTGGAAACTCTTTTATTTTATCGTTGCTGGTTTCATTTGTCCCAATATCAAGATAAATCCTCATTTCGACCGTTGTAAGATTCTCTTCAATAAAATCGATTAACTCCTCTTCTGCAAACCATGCAGCAGTTGAAAATGCTCCAATTTTTGAAAATATATCTTGATACTTTATTCCTATGTATAGAGAAATTACTCCTCCCATTGAGCTTCCTGCAATCATAGTATTTTGTCTATCCTTTAATGTTCTAAATTCACTGTCTATCATAGGTTTTAATGTCTCTACGATAAACTTTGAATATTCTTCTCCTTCACCGCCAACATATTCTAGTTCACTTTTATCAAGCATCTTAGGTATCTCAAAGTTTTTCCAAGGTGAATACTCGTCTAATCTTTTAAATCCTTCCCTATTGCAGTCAATTCCCACAACAATTATTCCATCTGTTACCCCTTCCCTTTGAAGATTATCAAGTGTTTTATCCACTTCCCATGAGTATCCTGAATGTTCACTCTTATCAAACAAATTTTGTCCATCGTGCATATACAAAACGGGATAATTTTTATTTGAAATAAAGTAATCATAAGGTAAATAAACTCTTATCTTCCGATTTCTATTCAGTTGTGGAATAATAATATCTTTAACTATTTTTCGTTCCATACGTCCCCCTCCAATCCAAAGGATTAACCCTATTATTTATTATATTAATCTAATTGTCAAGTTTTAGCAAAACCTATATAATAATATAAAACACATTGAAAGGAAGATTGAAATGAAATGGATATATAGATTAGAATCCCGGTTTAAAAAATTTACTATAAAAAATATTATGTTTTATATAGTTGCTATAACTGGATTTGTTTTCATAGCATCTATTGTAAATCCATTAATTATAGACTATTTGATTCTAAACCCAGAATTAGTCTTTAAAGGTCAAGTTTGGCGGCTTATAACTTTTCTTTTTATCCCACCTTCCTCCAGTGTTCTATTTTTATTTATCATTTTATATTTCTACTATTGGATAGGATTAAATCTTGAACATCATTGGGGAAGCTTTAAATTTAATCTGTATTATTTGATAGGCGTATTAGCAACAATAATAGGATCAATGATTACAAACATAGATGCAACAGGAAATTACATTAATACATCTATGTTTCTTGCATTTGCTTATCTTTTTCCTGATGTAGAAATATTGATGTTCTTCTTCTTTCCTGTTAAGGTTAAATATCTAGGTTATTTAGAGTGGGCTTATATTATTTACACTGTTTTGTTTTTGCCCTTCCCATTAAAAGCACTTTCAATATTGTCTGTAGTTAACTTCTTGGTATTTTTCGGTAGAGATTTAATTCTAAATACTAATTTGAGAAGAAAATCATTTTCAAGGAGGAGAAAATTTCAGAAAAACTTTAATTCAACAAAGAATTATCGTCATAGGTGCACAGTTTGCGGAATAACTGAAGCTGATGATCCAAAGATGGAGTTTAGGTATTGCTCAAAATGTGCAGGAAGGCATGCATATTGTTCCGAGCATATATTTAATCACGAGCATATAACAGAAGAGGAAGAATTAAATTCAAAGGTTATTGAGTTTAAGCCAAGAAAAGATAAAAAGAATAAATCCCATGAATGATTTAAATGCATTCATGGGATTTTGTATGTTCTATATCTATAAAATTTATCAAAAATCATTTATTTTTTCATTAAAACGATATTTATCTTAAATAATAAATAAGAAAGCCTTGTAAAACTATAATAATCGGAATTCCAATAATAAATTTTAAATGCTTTGTTTTATGATGAAACAGAAACATTCCTAAATATATTCCAATGCTTCCACCGATTGCCGCAATAATGAAAATAGTTTTTTCAGAAATTCTGAACTTGTGTTTTTTTGCTCTTCTCTTATCGATAAACATAATTAAAAGAGCAAATATATTTATAGCTAAAAGAAGTAATAAAATTATATCCATTTGTAGACCTCACATAACCTGGAGTAGGTTTACCTACCCTAATTTAAATTTGTCAAACAATTCAAGAAGTCAAGAAATCAAGTGAATGTCACTCACAAAGGAATCTATGTCTTCCTTGGTAGTGTCAAAGGACGTCATCCACCTAACTTCATTTGTTTCCTCGTTCCAAATATAGAAAAAGTGTTTTTTAAGAAGTTTTTCTATAGTTTGTCTAGGGAGTATTGCAAAAACTGCGTTTGCCTCAACCTTTTGGGTTATTTCAATGCCCTTTATCTCTCTTACTTTACTTTCTAAGTATTTTGCCATTTCGTTTGCATGTTTTGCATTTTCAAACCACAGGTTGTCGCTTAATAAAGCTTCAAACTGTGCTGAAATATATCTCATCTTTGAGTGCAGCTGCATGCTTTGTTTTCTTATAAACTTAAAATCCTTTGAAAGTTCCTTGTTGAAAAACACAACAGCTTCCCCAAACATCATTCCATTTTTAGTTCCTCCAAAGGACAAAACATCAACCCCAGCATCTCTTGTAATTTCTCTTAAGCCTTTATTTAATGAAGCTGCAGCATTTGCAATTCTTGCACCATCCATATGAACAAGCATGTTATTTCTGTGGGCAAAATCAGAAATTTTCTTAATTTCATCCACAGTATACACAGTTCCAAGTTCTGTTGATTGAGTAATTGAAATCACCTTAGGCTGTGAATGGTGTTCAACTCCTAAAGCATGAAGGTGCTTTTCTATATCCTCTACTTGTATTTTTGCGTCTGCACTTGGTAAGGAGATTATCTTGCAGCCTGTATTCTTTTCAGGCGCTCCACACTCATCAGTATTTATATGTGCCCAGGATGAACAAATAATTGAATTATATGGTCTTGTAATTGTTCCAAGCCCTAATACATTTGCCCCTGTTCCGTTGTAAACAAAGTATACGTCTATATCTTCTCCAAAAATTTCTTTAAACTTATTAACAGCCCTTTCGGTGTATATATCGTCCCCGTAAGATACAACATCGCCTTCATTAGCTTTAACAATTGCCTCCATTATCTTAGGATGCACCCTTGCGTTGTTATCGCTTGCAAAACTTCTCAAAATTATCCCCCCATTACAGGCTATTTGCAAAATCTATGTATTTGTTTCTAATCTTAGTATTTTCTTGGTCGCCTTCTATTTTTTCAAATTCTTCCTTTAATCTTTCCTGAATATTTTCGTCTAAAACCCTTCTTGCAGTCATGTAAATAGCATTATCCTCTTTATCTATATGGCCTTCGAGCAGCATTGTATAGGATATTGCGTTGGCAACTATATAAGCCTTTTGCTTTTTATCTCCCTTTTCATAATTGTTTAGCGCTTCCTCAAGATTTCTTATATACATTCTGCCAAGGTCATGTTCTAATAGCATCCCTGCTATAGCCCCTGATTTAAGTGTTTCATTCTTCTCAGCCATTATGTTAAAAAGCTTATTTTCTTCCTTTTGGTGATGATACTTGTCAGCAAAATTCCTAACAAAGTCAATAACCTTTCTATAAAATTCAACATCAACAGACTTCCCCTCAACAAGTTCCTCGCAGTCTCTTCTTATCGCTGCTAATACCTTTTTTATGTATACGTGCTCATTTATCAAAATGTCAACTGCATCCATATTAACACCCCTTCTATATTAAACTTAATAAGTATATTATACCATAATATAGGTGAAGGTATGCCGTGTTTGGAACAAATGCTCTTTTATTTGTATATTGTAATTTGTGAGTTTTAATTGCAAATGGAATTGTTATAAAAGTTAACAGAGAAAAAATAGGAAGTTTATTTAGTAGTATCAAAAGAGGAATGAAAATGTAAGATAAAACAACTAAAGCTTTATAGCAAAATTTTCCCGTTTCAAGTCCGAACCTTACGCTAAAGGTTTTAATATTGTTAACAACATCGCTTTCGTAGTCCCTTATTTCATTGCTTAAAAGAAGCGCTGGAATTAAAAAGCTGAACGGAAGCGAAAGCAATACAACGTCTGTAATCCCTTGATTTGAAAAAACTACATAGCTTCCAACCACCATCAATGGTCCCATTAAAATAAAAGAAAGAACAGCCCCAAGGCCTTTATCCTTATAATTTATAGGGTATCCTGTATACGCATAACCACCTATTAAACCCATCACTCCAATTATAAGCAAATTTATATTCCTAAAGTAAAAAACCAAAAACAATCCTATCAGCCCTGCAAGCCCAAAGCATGCCATCCCTGCTAAAAATATTATTATTTCTGTGAACGTTCTTTCAACTCCTAAAAATCTATATTTTTTCTCATTATTTATATTTTTATCGGTTTTGCCTTCAAAATAATCATTAACAAGGTTTACGCCTGCCTGAACTGACAGCCCTGCAATTAATGTTAAACTTACTATTACTAATTCAAATGCATTAAATCCATTTTTAAATAGATATCCAAACCTAAATGCAAGCAGTATTCCAGCTGCAGTCGATATAAAGGCAATAGTTAAAGAAAAGAATCTTAAAGCTCTATATACATCATGCAAAAGTCTTTTCACACTAATCCTCCATCCCTTATATATTCCAGTGATTGCCCTTTTTAAAATTATCTATAGTTTCGTGTGCCATCGTTAGCTTTTCCTTAGGATAGGTTGTTGCAACTCCAAACACCTTCATTCCTGCCCTAACACCTGCTTCAATACCTGCAAGGCTGTCTTCAAAAACAATGCAATCTCTTGGTTCCACTCCAAGAATTTCAGCAGCCTTTAAAAATATTTCAGGGTCCGGCTTTCCATTTTTAATCATACCTGCATGAGCTATTGCATCGATATAATTTCTTATGTCTAATTCATCTAAAATAAAATCGATGTTTTCAATTGGCGCAGATGATGCCACTGCTGTTTTTATTTCCTTTTGCTTTAAGAATTTAAGATAATCAACCAAGCCATCTACTGGCTTTACATATTCCTTATAAACCTCCCTATATACCCTTTCCTTTTCTTCTCCTAAAGTTATAACTTCATCTTCGTTTAGTTCTCTCTTAAATATTTGAGCAAAAATTTCCTTGTTCGTTCTACCAAAATTCTTGATTATCTCCTCATCCGAAAGGTTAATATTCCTTCTTCTTGCAAACTCCTTCCACGCTATGCAGTGATACTCATAGTTATCGATTAGCACTCCATCCATGTCGAAAATTACTGCTTTAATCATATTATGTCTCCTTTCTATTGATTAGTTTTTGATGTTTGAACTAAAATAACTCCAAATAAAATAATAACTGTTGAAAAAATCATCCTAAGGCTCAACGGCTCTTTTAAAATCAGCGCACCAAGTATTACTGCAACTATTGGATTGATATATGCATATGTTCCAGCCTTGGATGATGGCCAGTTTTGAAGGACATAGATATAGCTGCTATATCCTATAATCGAGCCAAAGAATATTAAATAGAGCATAGCTGCCAATCCAGTTGTGGAGAAAGCAAATCTACTTGCCTCGCCAATTGATAAGCCAAGTATCAGCAGAGAAATTCCACCTGCTACCATCTCAATCCCAATATGTGTTACAGTAGAGCCTGTAGCTTCAAATGTCTTTTGATAAACCGAGCCCATAGCCCAAAGTAGTGATGCTGATAAAAGAAACACTGTCCCTTTTATATCAATGACTGCACTTGATTTAGAAAGCGTCAGGAAAACTACTCCTAAAAAACCTACTAAAAGACCAGTCCATCCTTTTATTGATAATTTAATCCCATTTGGTTTTATAAATTCAATAATTGCCATAAAAAGAGGAACTGTGGCTACTAATATAGATGCTATCCCCGAAGCTACCCACTGCTCAGTCCAAACAACAAGTCCATGCCCTCCTAAGAGTAAGAACAATCCAACAATCGCAATATTTTTTATATCGATAAATTTTTTTGGAAACTCAAGACCCTTAATTTTCGCAAACAGAAGCATTAATGTTCCTGCAGCTAAAAATCTCGTTCCTGCAAACATAAATGGCGGCATTTTTGATACACCAATTCTAATTGCTAAATATGTAGAACCCCATATAATACATACAGCAATAAATGCAACCCAAATTTTAGTCTCCTTTTTCATTTACATCCCCCCACACATCATTATTAAACAATTTTAACATTTATCCTCAAAAATTTCCATAAAAAAATCAGGCAAAAGCCTGATTTCATTTCTTTTTTGCTTCTTTTTTTCTTTGCTGAGAATCAAGTATCCTTTTTCTCATTCTAACGTTTTTAGGAGTTACTTCCACAAGTTCATCACCTGCAATAAATTCAAGGCATTGTTCAAGCGAAAGTTCAACTGGTGGAGTTAAACGCAGTGCTTCATCTGAGCCTGCTGCTCTCATGTTTGTTACATGCTTTTTCTTGCATACATTTACATCTATATCCTCAGCCCTCGAGCATACCCCTACAATCATTCCCTGATACACAGGAGTTCCAGGACCTATAAATAGCGTTCCCCTCTCCTGAGCGTTGTATAAACCATAGGTTACAGCCTCACCCGTTTCAAAAGCTACAAGCACTCCTCTGCTTCTTTCTGGTATATCCCCTTTAGCAGGTTCATATCCATAAAATATATGGTTCATAATTCCATTACCCTTTGTATCTGTTAAGAATTCACTTCTATAGCCAATAAGACCCCTTGCAGGAATCTTAAATTCCAATCTTGAGTAACCATTTATAGCTGATGCCATATTAACCATTTCAGCCTTTCTTGAACCAAGTTTCTCAATAACCACACCGACAAATTCCTCAGGAACATCTATTGTTAAATACTCAATTGGTTCGCATAAAACCCCATCTATTTCCTTATAAATAACCCTTGGTCTTGAAACCTGAAACTCATATCCTTCTCTTCTCATAGTTTCAATAAGGATGGAAAGATGCAGTTCTCCTCTTCCAGAAACTTCAAAGGCATCTGTTGAGTCAGTTTCGTTGACCCTTAAACTAACATTTGTATCTAATTCTTTTAATAGCCTGTCCCTTAAGTGTCTTGTAGTAACATAATCTCCTTCTCTGCCTGCAAATGGGCTGTCATTGACACTGAATGTCATAGAAATAGTAGGTTCGTCTATTTCAACAAAAGGTAGCGCCTCTGGGTTTTGAACATCAGCAATTGTCTCACCAATATTAATATCTGCAATTCCAGAAATGGCTACTATATCTCCAAGATTTGCTTCTTCAACCTCTTCTCTTTTCAAACCATTGAATGTATACAAAGTAACTATTTTACCATTTCTTATATTTCCGTCAGTGCTGCATACTGCAACCTGTTGATTTTTTCTTATTCTTCCTCTTTCTATTTTACCTATAGCTATTCTTCCTACGTATTCGTTTGAATCGATTGTGGTTACAAGCATTTGAAGTGGTTCATCTATAAAACCTTGTGGTGCTGGAACATGTTCAATTATTGTGTTGAACAATGGTTCAAGGCTTATAGACTCATCCTCAAGTTCTGTTTTTGCAATTCCATCCCTTGCTGAACAGTAAACTATTGGAAAGTCAAGCTGCTCGTCATCAGCACCAAGTTCTAAGAATAGCTCAAACACATCATCGATAACTTCATTTGGCCTTGCATCTGACCTATCTATTTTGTTTATAACAACAATTGGTTTTAGTTTTAACTCAAGCGCTTTTTTAAGAACAAATCTGTTTTGTGGCATTGGCCCTTCAAAGGCATCAACAAGCAGCAAAACTCCGTCGACCATCTTTAAAACTCTTTCAACTTCGCCGCCAAAATCCGCATGACCTGGAGTGTCGACTATATTTATTTTTGTTTCTTTATAGTAAACAGCTGTATTTTTTGAAAGAATCGTAATTCCTCTTTCTCTTTCGATATCATTTGAGTCCATCACTCTTTCATCAACTTTTTCATTAGCCCTAAAAACTCCGCTCTGCTTTAGCATCCCATCAACCAAAGTCGTCTTTCCATGGTCAACGTGGGCAATAATCGCTATATTTCTTATATCTTCCCTTACAAATCTATCCATAACAACCTCCATAAATTTCCATAAAGTTTTTCTCATAAAAACAGGATACCCTCAGGTATCCTGTTTTGAGTAACACTTTATTTTACTTTAAAATAAGTTTCATGTCAAATTTTGTTGAATAATATATTTAGGTTAACTAAATATTTCACCTAAACAAATATTCAATTCTTGAAAGATTCCAACCTTTATTTTATCCTCTTCCGAATAAATTTCAGGTCTTCCGTATCTTCCATTTTCTAATTTATAAATAATAATTGTCTTTTCTTCAGGATATACAATCCAATATTCTTTAACCTGTGCTTTTTCATACAGATAAAATTTATCCTTCAAATCTCTTTTAATTGTAGCTGGAGAAATTATTTCAATTATCAAATCTGGACTTCCTTTGCACCCTCTTTCGTCAAGCTTGCTAATATCACAAATTATTGATATATCAGGTTGAACAACGTTTTTGCAATTCGAATCTTCTTCACCTTCCAAATTAAGTCTTACATCAAAAGGAGCAGGGTAAACTTTACATTGTTTGTTTTTTAAATAATTATAAAATACACTAAAAAGGGCTCCTAATATATCCTGGTGCAATCTGGATGGTGCTGGGCTCATATTATATGCCTCTCCGTCTATTATCTCCCATCGTTCGTTTTCCGGCCAATTCAAATAATCATTATAAGTAAATTTATTTATGTTTGCTTTATTTGGTATCCCCATTAATATCACCTCCAAACTAATTGTTCATATTTTTTCAATTATTTATGAAAATATATCATTCAACTTATTTTTGTATATAACAAAATTACTAACTTCTCCATTAATATATTCCTATTATATCACTTTCAATCATAGCTAAATCAAGTATTAATTATAGTAAATTTAATAACAACAATCTTTGCTAATTATATACATGAATTCTACATCTATTTACATATTGCTTCAAATAGTGATATAATATTGCAAGGTTTTGTTTTATTAAAGGGGGGTTAAAATTGATGAGGCTTTTTGCAAAAACTATTGCATTTATAGTATTATTAAATTTTGTTTTAATATCATCTGTTTTAGCCAAATCAAATATTAACTATAGCCAGATTGTTGGAACCGGCATGGTAACGGGCGTTATGATTAAAAACGTAAATGGTTTTTCTAATGGTGAAGTAGTAGAGATATTGATGGGTGAAAAGCAAAAAAAATTCAAAGTAAAAAGTTTATCAAGCGGGAAAGTTGCTTGGGTTGACAGGTCAGCACTTGCAATTGAATCTGATGATGAAATTTATGCTCGAGAACTTGATAAAGAAGTTATAGAAGGATATATCAACAGTAAAAATTTTAAAAATGTTTCTAAGTATTTGTTATGGGTAGATATAGTAAATCAAAAAACATATGTTTTGGTTAGAAATAATAATGCTTATAAATTGTATAAAACAATGCCCTGCTCGACAGGAATTAACACAGCACCAACTACAAGAGGCGTTTTTAGAATAAATCAAAGGGGAAAATGGTTTTATTCAAGCTATTATAGACAAGGATTTAAATATTGGGTAAGATTTAACGGTCCATACCTTTTCCACTCTCTCCCCATGGATAAGGGCGGAAAAATTGTTGACTACACCCTTGGTAAAAAGGCAAGCCATGGATGTGTTAGATTAAGTTTATCCGATGCATATTGGATATATAAAAACATCCCTAACAATACAATAGTTTATGTTAATTAAGAAGCAGGCTGTTTAGCTTGCTTCTTTTTTCAACATAATCACACATGCTACAACCAAAAAAATTCCTATCATTTGAACAGAGTCAATGTATTCCTTCATAAAAACGAAGGATAAAATTGCTGCTGATGGTATTTCTATTGTGCTAATTATTGAAGTTGTAACAGGTCCAATGTATTTAATCGCAGAATAAAGCAAAGTCAATGGAATTATTTCACAGAAGAATGCAAGTAGTGCAGCATTTTTAACTGATTCAAAGCTCACGTTTGAAAGTTTAAATACGAATTCAAAATTAAATATTAATAGAACTATCAGTGAAAACAAAGTTGTATAAAAAGTAATCAAAACTTCCGGAACATCTTCAACTATGTATTTTGCATAAATATTTACGGCAGCATAAAATATCGCAGATAAAATACCAAATATGATTCCAATAGTGTAATTATTCCCTGCGCTGATTTGATTTATGTTTAAAACAAGATAACATCCGGCTAAAGTTCCAATTATTGATAACACTTTTATTTTAGATAGTTTTTCCTTTAAAAATATAAAACTATATAAAGCAACCATAACTGGATATGTATATAGAAGTATTGTAGTAACTGCAACGTCTAAATATTTAAATGTGGAATAAAAGAAAACCGTCATTAATGTATTGAAAATTGCACCTTGAATTAGTAGTTTTTTAAGTAATTCCTTTGATAATTTCATTTTTTCTCTGTATCTAATAATTGAATAAAAAAGTAAAATAATTCCGGCTATAATATACTGCAGCATAAGCAAATCAACAGGTGAAAAATTCTGCTCATATCCATTCTTCACAAAAATACCAGCAGAGCCAAAGAATATCGCCGATAAAATTGCATAAATAAAACCTTTTGTCTTCATTTTTGCCTCCCTACTTCTATTCATTCAAAATAATATTATCATAAATTAAAAAATATTTCTTTTAAATTATTTGTTTTTATTATCAATTATTCAATTTATTATATGTTTTCCTTCCAATTTTTCATGTATTGATAAGTTTATTTGAACATGATAGAATAAAAAAAACCCCACTTTCGTGAGGCAACCCCTGTTAAAATGCTGGAACTACAGCACCGTTATATTTTTCTTCTATGAATTTTTTTACATCTTCACTTTGTAGAACATTTATTAATTCTTTTATAAGAGGATTATCCTTATCTTCAGGTCTTACTGTGATAACATTTGCATAAGGTGAGTCCTTATCTTCTATAAACAGACTATCCTTTAGCGGATTCAATTTTGCCTCAAGTGCATAATTTGTATTTATTATCGCTAAATCAACATCCTGAAGCACCCTCGGAAGTTGCGCTGCTTCTAATTCTTTAAATTGAAGTTTTTTTGGATTTTCTATTATATCGTTTGGTGTTGATGTTAAGTTGTTAGAATCTTTTAGTTTTATTAACCCCTGTTTTTCAAGAAGTATCAGCGCTCTTCCTTCATTAGTTGCATCGTTAGGAAGTGCAATGACTGAACCTTCTTTAATCTCGTCTTTATTCTTATATTTCAAGGAATATGCTCCCATCGGTTCAACGTGTATGTTGGCAACTGCAATCAAGTTCATTCTCTTTTCCTTATTAAATGTGTTCATGTATGGAACGTGTTGAAAAAAGTTTGCGTCTATTTGCTTATCATTTAATGCAACGTTAGGTGTCACGTAGTCTGTAAATTCTCTAACTTCAAGTTTTATTCCCTTTTCTTCAAGTTTAGGTTTAACAAAATTTAGAATTTCTGCATGAGGTAGCGGTGTCGCTCCTACAAGTAATTTGTTTTCAGCCTTTGCAGACTTGCTGCAGGCAGTCAATGATAATGCAATAATAAAAGCAATAAGAATTGTTAATATTCTTTTCATTCTAAACACCTCCGTCATCTCTTATCAAATTTTCTGGCTAAAAAGTTACCTGTTCGCTGAATTAATTCAACAAACAAAATCAAAATAAGTATTGTGATAATCAGAACATCCGTTCTAAATCTCTGATATCCATATCTAATAGCTAAATCTCCAAGACCACCTCCTCCTATTGCTCCTGCCATGGCAGAATATCCTAAAATATTTATAATTGTTAAAGTAATGCCAAGTATTAAAGAAGGAAGTGCCTCCTTCAGCATCACTTTAAAAATAATCTGAGGTATAGTCGCTCCTAAGGATATTGCAGCTTCAATAACCCTTTTATCTATTTCGTTCAGTGAAGATTCAATTACCCTGGCAACGAATGGTGAAGCTGCAATAGACAAAGGAACAATTGCCGCTGTTGAGCCTATGCTCGTCCCAACGACAATTCTTGAAAGGGGGAATAACACTATTATAAGAATAATAAATGGTATTGACCTTGTGGTATTAATAATAGAATTCAACCATCTATTAAGCTGAATATTCTCAACAAGCCCGTTCTTTTGTGTAAGAACAAGAATAATTCCTATAGGAAGTCCCAAAATAAGCGAAAAAACAGTTGATAATAAAACCATATATATTGTTTCTAAGAAAGAACTAAAAACCAGTTCAAAAATCTCAAAAGTAATGCTCACTAGTCTCACCTCATCATGTAATTATGCAAAATTCAAACCTGAAATTAAGTTTTTATCTGTGTAATTTAACTCATGGCTCGGATTTATAAATCTTTTTATATTATCTGATTCAGAGTTAAACAAAATGTCATTTGTCTTTCCTGATTCAACAATATGCCCGTATTCAATAAAAGCAACTTTGTTGCAAATCTGCTTGACTACGCTCATCTCATGGGTAATCAGTATAACAGTAATTCCAAAGTTTTCATTTAATGATTTTAGTAAATTTAATATAGATGTAGTTGTAACTGGGTCAAGTGCTGACGTAGCCTCATCAGAAAGTATATATCTTGGATTATTCGCCAGTGCCCTTGCTATTGCAACCCTCTGTTTCTGACCACCTGATAGCATCGAAGGATATGAGAATTTTTTTTCCTCTAAATCAACAATTTTTAGCAATTCATCAACTTTTTTCTCAATCATTTCCTTTTTATAACCTGATATTTCAAGTGGGAATGCAACGTTCTTATAAACATTTGAATTTTGTAATAAGTTAAAATGTTGAAATATCATGCTCATTCTTTTTCTTACATCCCTCAACTTGCTATTCTTCATCTTAGTAATATCTTCCCCATCTATTAAAATTTGTCCCTCATCCGGTCTTTCCAATAAATTGAGACATCTTATCAGTGTTGTCTTTCCTGCACCGCTTGGTCCAATGATTCCAAAAATATCGCCGTCCTCAATTTCAAGATTTATTTTTTTTAATACCTCTATTTTTTTCCCTTCGACAAAATATGATTTACTTAAATTCCTTATTTGGATCATAACCAATCTCCTTTCATATTCATTGTTATGTAATGTTTTTTATCAACAAAAAATTAAAATAAAAAAACCTCCTTCAAGATGAAAGAGGTTGTCTTCTCTCTCATCTCTCGGTAAACAAATTACCGCAGGATTTGGCACCATTGTGGTTAAACCACCGGTTGCCGGGCTTCATAGGGCCAGTCCCTCCACCACTCGCGATGAGTTATTTTCCATATTAAATTCTTTATGCAAGATTATACCACATTAAATTCAATTGTCAATATATTTTTTAACAATAAAAAATTTTATCGTTTACCTATAATAACCAGGTAATACCCTTTTCCCAAACATCTTTTGTGTTTCAATTAGCCATAATTTTAAGTTAGTGTACATCATCCAGTGGGGGTTAACCTTATAATTCTTGTGCTTTGCATACTTTTTAATCCATTCATCCTGCTTTTTTAATTCTTTATGATACTTAAAATAATTAATAAAAAAATCCTTCATCATTTTAATCATTTCGCTTGACATATCTAACCTCATATACCTATACAGGGTATATAGATATTATTACACTAATTTCTTTCTAATGTCTAATTGAAAATTTAAATTATTTTTTATCCATTAATTAATTTTCATAATAGTGTTTGCCATTTTTTTAACAAGTTTAAGTTGAAAACTAAATTCACTTTAAATACATTAAACCTTTTTATAGATTATATAATATTGGTCATTAGCATATTTATATAATAAGAAAAACCTTGGGGGGATTTTATTGGAAATGCGTAAAAATGCTGAAATTGTTTCAGTATTATTTAAAATGCAAAACCTACAAAAGGCTATATTAAATGCCACTAAGCATTTAAAGGGAATTAAACCTGTGAAAGAATCTATCGAAACATATAACATTTGCTTTAATACACTTCAAGAGGCATCATTTTACTTTTTCCAATGCACAGGTTTTTTGAAATCCCAATATATCGATGGAAATCTTTCCTATACAAGCAGAAATTTTTTAATAAACAAATTATTTATACCTGCATATAAAAATTTTCAATTGCTTAAAAATTATATCGTTAGTATAGAAGTAGATGATATTTATTCAGAAAGCCTTATTCTATTACAAAATAGAATTGAATTTATAAATGATTCTCTTTCAAATATATTAAATGAATTGAAATTATTGGATTGAAGTATATAAATTAATTGTCCAAATTGACAAACAAATCAAGAACTCAAGAAATCAAGTGAATGTCACCAAAAGAGGCTGGACTAAACCAGCCTCTTAATTTTTACATTGTTTTGTTTGAACACTTTTAAAACTTCGTCGTAGATTTCTTCAACTTTTATTTCTTTAACTTCACTAGAATTTCTAAGTTTAAATTCAACGATTCCATCCTTTATCTTCTTTCCTACAGTAATTCTTATAGGTATTCCAATAAGGTCGGCGTCATTAAATTTAACACCTGCTCTTTCGTCTCTATCGTCTATTAATGTTTCAATTCCCATTTCATTTAGTTTAGAATAGATTTCTTCTGCAGCATTAACTGCAAATTCATCCTTCATAACAACGGGAACAACTATTACATGATATGGAGCAACTGAAAGTGGCCACATAATCCCTTTTTCGTCGTGGTTTTGTTCAATTACTGCTGCCATAGTTCTGTTTATACCTATACCATAGCAACCCATTATTATTGGCTTTTCTTCTCCCTTGTCGTCGACAAATGTTGCATTCATGGCGCTTGAATATTTTGTGCCCAGCTTGAAAATATGTCCAACTTCAATGCCTCTGTTAATTGTAATCTCGGCACCACACTTTGGACATTTATCTCCAACTGCTATGTTTCTAAAATCTCCAAGAGTTCCTTCAAAGTCTCTTCCATATTTTGCATTTATTATATGATATCCTGTTTTATTAGCACCAATTATCATATTTTCTATATTCTTAACTTCAAAATCTATTAAAAGCTCATCAACCTTTATTCCAATCGGTCCGGCAAATCCAACATCAGCACCGGTAGCCTTCTTTACTGTTTCTGCGTCAGCAAGTTCAAAGTTGATGCATTTTAAGTGGTTTACTACCTTTGTTTCATTGACATCTCTATCTCCTCTTACCATAACTGCAACAACTTTATCATCTGCTTTATATATCAACGTTTTTGCAAATTTTTCTGCAGTTGTGTTGAAGAAACCAACCAATTCCTCAATTGTTCTTACATTTGGTGTCTCAACTTTTTCTAAAGCCTTTGCATCTTCTTTTCTTTCAATTTCTTTATCAAATGTTGGTGCCTTTTCTATATTTGCTGCATAGTCACAGCTTGAGCAGAATACAACTTCAGCTTCACCAATATCGGATTTAACCATAAATTCCATTGAGCCGGTTCCACCCATAGCGCCTGTATCAGCTTCCACTGCCTTAAAGTCAAGTCCGCATCTTTCAAATATTCTTGTATATGCCCTGTGCATCTTATTAAAGGATTCATCAAGTCCTTCCCAGGAAGTATCAAAGCTGTAGGCATCCTTCATCGTAAATTCTCTGCTTCTCATTACACCAAATCTAGGTCTTCTTTCATCCCTGTATTTGGTTTGAATCTGATAAATATTTAATGGCATATCCTTGTATGACTTTACTTCATTTCTAATTATGTCTGTAAAAATCTCCTCATGCGTTGGCCCTAAACAAAACTCTCTTCCATTTCTATCGAGCAGTTTAAACATCTCTGGTCCAAATACTTCCCATCTTCCTGATTCCTTCCAAAGCTCAGATGGTAAAAGAGCAGAACAAAGTATCTCCTGTGCTCCTTCCCTATTCATCTCTTCTCTTACTATTTCTTCAATCTTTCTTAAAACCCTTAGCCCTAATGGCAGATAGTTATAAACTCCCGATGCTAATTTTCTCATCAGCGCAGCTCTTAGCATAAGCTGATGGCTTGCTATTTCAGCTTCTGCTGGAACCTCCCTTAATGTTGGCATAAACAAATTGCTAAGTCTCATAATCAAACCTCCTTTTAGTGACATTCACTTGATTTCTTGAGTTCTTGAATTGTTTGACAATTTCAAACAGCATGAAAAAAAGCCCTCACCCAATAGGGCGAAGGCTTACTCCGCGGTACCACCTAAATTTTAACTCATTATGGATAACGGCTAATGCCGGTATAGCTCTTCGCTAACTGCTCCAAAGCGGGTTCAGCACGTTGAAAACCTTTCAGCCTGGGGTTTTCTCTCTGTTGAATATGCTTACTATTCTTTTTCACAGCATTTCACTATTTAATTCTTTACATAATTATATTTTTATCTATAATAGTTGTCAATATTCATTTGTCTTTATTACAAATTCTTATTAAACTTATTTGACTTCTGTTTAGGAATCTTATAGGATAGTGACTTGTTCCAACACCACTATCAATATATAATAAAGTATTATTTATTTTAAACAGTCCTTTATCATACTCAGGTAAAAATCCCTGTCCAGGTGCAACTAAAGCCCCAATTAAAGGAAGTCTTATTTGCCCACCATGTGTATGGCCACTTAATATAAGGTCAACATCTATGTTTCTGTTTTTAATAATCACATCAGGTGAATGCGATAAAAGAATAGTAAAATTGTTTTTGTCTATATTAAACAGTGCTGATTTTATATCATAATTTCCAGTAAGAAAATCATCAATTCCACATAAATTTATATTTTCCATTCCAACTGATATTTTAGTGTTCTTATTTATCAAAACTATGACGCCTCTTTTTTGCAATTCTCCTAAGAGTTTTATTTTTAACCCGCTGTAATATTCATGGTTACCAGGAACGTAATATATCTTTTTATTAATCGCTACAATTTCATCTATTAAATTCATTACTCTATCAATACTTTTGGTGCTTTGGTCTATTAAATCCCCAGTTATTACAATTATATCCGGTTTTGATCTTCTAATAGCATTAATGATAAATTTACTGTGGAATTTACTATCGTGATAATCAGAAATTTGAAGTATTTTTACCTCGCCATTTATTTTTTCTGTTTTAATTTCAACACTATTTATAGCCAATGTTGAAATTTCAAATAATAGATATATAAAGAAAAATAATAATAAAATCAAAACTTTTTTCATTTATTCACCTACCAATCGGCATGATTTGGATTTGTAGTATTGTTTATTTTAATATAAAATAAATTAAAACAAAATAAACCTTTCCATAACATAGAGGTGGTATCTTGCGTCGACTATTTTTTAAAATTTTACTATTTTATCTTTTATTATTTATTTTAATAAAAATTCCTGTTTTTGCCAATGAAGTCTCAAAAAAATTTATAGTTAAAGTTAACAATAAAATTATAGATGTAAACAATTATATTGTATATAAGGATGGTCGTTTTGTAGCAAAAAATACAAGCACAAAGGCTATTAGTAATAATAAGTTCTTAATAAATTTTGATGGTATAAATTTTTATATTGAATTAATAAATGATAAAGAACCATTTGCAATATTATCAGTATCAAATGCAATATGTGAAATAAAACATAATCAGTTGATTATTAATAAGTCTTCTCTAAATAAAACAGATTATTTTTACCTCAATATTTCCTTAAAAAATAAAATAATTATAATAAACAGTAAAAAAATAATTTTGGACAATTCACAATATATGAAAATTGTAAATAAAAATAACCCCTTGGCTTCTAATTTTATTCCAAAGGATTTAGTTTATTTAAAGGGAAAGATAAATGCAGAAGTTACAAATAGCATGAGGCTAAAAAGAAACGCAGCTATGCAATTAGGAAGCATGATAAAAGAAGCAAATAGAAATGGAGTGAGAGATTTTGTTATCAGAAGTGCATATAGAAGTTACAATGACCAAACCAATATATACACTTCATATTTAAACAGATTTAAAAAGATATATCCAAATGATTATAGGATTATTACAGCAAAATACGTTCAAAAACCTGGAATGAGCGAACATCAAACTGGTCTTGCTATTGATATTTCTTCAAAAAGTAGGAATAATTACTCATCCTTTGAACAAACAAACCATTATAAATGGTTAAAGCAAAATTCCTGGAAATATGGTTTTATTATAAGATATCCAAAAGACAAAACAAAAATTACTGGTATCTCATTTGAACCATGGCACTTAAGATATGTTGGAGAACCATTTGCAGAACTGTTATATCGAAATAACTGGGCTTTAGAAGAATTTACCAATCACATTTCAAAAGAAAAATTTATTGTATTTAAATCTTATCAAGGAATATACTATTTAATCACGGATAATAAATATAAATTATTAAAATAAAGCACCCGTGAATGAATGTTTTCGTTATCAATTTCGTTAATACATCATTCTTATGAAATATAATACAAATCATTTCACGGGTGTATTCTTATATATTATAAATTAAATCCTTAACATCTTTTCTCTCTCCAGGATTTTCTCGCTTTTTAAGCTCTTCTGGCAATTTTTCTTTATCCCCCATTTTACCTATAGCAACAACAACAGCAATTTCATAGTCATCGGAAATATTTAATCTATCCATTGCTTCCTTACGTTTAAATCCACCCATAGCGTGAGTAATGAGGCCTCTTCTTTGAGCTTCCAGGCTTAAATATCCCCAGGCAGTTCCTGCGTCAAACATATGCCATGGGTTCTCTTTGCCATTCTCAAAGAACTTTTTAGATAATATAACCAATAATACTGGTGCATTATCCGCCCAAATCCTATTCTGTTCAACAAGAATACTTCTTACCAATTCCAATTCTTTATAATTGTAAGCAACTATAAATCTCCATGGTTGCTCATTATAGCATGAAGGTGCATACCTTGCCGCTTCAATTAGAGCTTTGACATCGTCCAGTGAAATTTTTTCATTTGAAAAAGACCTGGGCGACCATCTTTCTTTTATTTCAGGCATTATATCAAACTCAAACCTTCGCATACCCTTACCTCTTTCCCATATAAATAATTACTTTTAAGAGTTTGCTTTAAAAATCAAAGCTACTGCATGTGAAGCTATACCCTCACCTTTGCCTGTAAATCCAAGGCCTTCTTCGGTCGTTGCCTTAATATTTACTTGGTCTTCCTCAATATTAAGCGCGTTTGCAATGTTTTTTCTCATTTTTTCAATATACGGTGCAAGTTTTGGCCTTTGTGCTATGATTGTTGAATCTATATTTGATATTGTATATTTCTTTTCATTAATAAGCATTCCAACATGTTCTAAAAGTTTAATGCTATCTGCTCCTTTAAATTTATCATCTGTATCCGGAAAGTGCTTGCCAATATCTCCTAAGGCTGCAGCACCTAAAATTGCATCCATTATCGCATGTGCAAGAACATCAGCATCAGAATGTCCTAATAAACCCTTCTCGTGAGGTATCTCAACTCCACCTAGAATAAGTTTTCTTCCTTCTACTAATTTGTGAACATCGTATCCGTGACCTACTCTCATTTTGAACCTCCTAACTGTCTTTGGTTAAACTAGTTCATATTCATTGCTTCATCGCCTATTCCTTCTAAAAAATTAATATATCTTGCTAAAGTAAAAAAATAATCGGAAAGTCTATTTATAAATTGATAATCGACTGGGTATTCCATACCCTCCAAAACTCTAACAAAGACCCTCTCTACCCTTCTAATTATCGTTCTTATCACATGTGAATATGTTGAAGATGCTGAACCACTATAATGTATAAAGCTATTAAGAATCGGCATCTTTTCTGTCATATAATCTATTTCGATTTCAATAAATTTTACATCTTCATCTGATATATGCTGATATCTAAATTGAGACGAAACATCAACACCAGTTTTATATAATATAAATTGTATTTTCTTGAGCTTTTCATCTATATAATTTGCTTCCTTAATTTTGGAATCTTTAATTATACTTCTCAAATGCCCAACATTTGCATTAATTTCGTCAATTCCCCCTTGAAGTTCCATAAAAATGTCTGCTTTCGAAAGAGACATTCCTATTACGTTGCTTGTTGTTCCCTTATCTCCTTTTTTAGTATAAATTTTCATTTATAATCACCTCTTTTAAAAGTAAAGTGACATAATTTAACAGCATGGTTTACCACCGGTAAACTTGCCTTTTAATATGGCATAGGCTCACCCTACACCTGTATCTACAGTAATAGCTCTTGTCGGGCAATTCGATGCACAAGCACCGCACTCTATACATGCATCTTTATCCTTCAAAATTGCTGTTCCATCAACAATATCAATAACTCTATGTGGACAAACTATTTTGCATATTCCACAGCCTACGCATTCCTTTTCATCAATTTTAATTTTAGCAACATTTTTCAAATAACTAAGTCCCATAATATCACCACCTCAAATGATTATGCCTAAAATTACTAAAATTAATCCTACGACGGAAGTTGCAATCATTATTGGAACTGAAACAGTCGTTTCTTTTTGAACACCTGAAAACGATGTAAATGTAGTCGAGCCGGTAAAATTCATCGATAAATAGCTAACGATTGTGGTCATAATCAGTGAGTGACCTAATAAATTTATAACATCACCGCTAAACAAAAATTTATTTGATGCCAAACAAAATACAACTGACCAAAGTATTCCTAAAACCGAGCCTTTTGAAGAAAACATTTTGAAAGGCAAATAAGGTAACAATATGGGGAAAATAATTGTTCCAATAAATGCTGCTATCAAGTATGCAAAACTATTTAAAAAAGAAACATTTATTATTTTACCTATATTGCTTTTACCTATAATCGTGTTCAAAATTATTAATAAAATAAAAACAAATGGATAATATCTTAAAGTATGAACAAATTCTATAGGTGTTAGTACTAGTCTTTCATACATATTAAAAGTTACTCTTCTCATTTCTTCAGTAGCTTTAAAATTATTTTCTAAAAATTTTTTAATATCTTTAGCCCTGACAGGTCCATAGATAAGTTTAAACCCTGTTATTTTAGTTACAATATGTGCTATCATGCTCGATGCCCCAAGTTGTGGAAGTATAATTGTTCTGCTTTTTAATAATTCCTTAAGATGAGTTTTGTTTATTCTGTTTATCATCTCTTTTGTCCCAAATGTTCCTTTGCCTGCAGCACACCATACATTAATTCCTTTAGTATCTAAAACTAATATCCAAAGGTTCAACCCTTCTAGTTCTTTTCTTAAAGAATCAATAGTCAATTTATAATTGGCAGTAGCTAAAACCAGAGAATTTTCATCCGGATTACCTATAGCGTATAATCCTGGTGGAATCGCATAATCATTTCTACCTATATCTAACCTTACTTTAATTGTTCCTAATTTATCTTTAGTCTCAATTTTAGTTTTAATCCTTTTTACTTTAAAATTATTAATGCTAACATCCCCATCAAAAAGATGTCTAACATGCTTATCGCTAGTTGTCTCGTCAATCAAATTAATATTCAAATAATCATCACTGTTCAAACTGAACTCTTTCTTTTCAACCACTCAACACGGTTCCTTCTTCTTTATTGTTTGCATATTAACCTCCAAATAAAATTCGTTATAATTAATTATAACAAAAAACAAAATTTTTGTTGACAGAAATAAAATAATTGTTTATAATAAAAACAAATCAGAGTTAAATAGTATGAATTAAACACAATGACCAGGTAAAGTAGGTTATATGAATCATACAGAGAGGAATTCCAAGGCTGAGAGAATTCTATGATGTAGTATATCTGAAGTGCGCCTGAGAGTGTTATACCGAAATCAAGTAGGTTGTTACGGGATCTCCCGTTATAGAGATATGGTGTGTTAGCACCAGAATAGATGAGATGGGCATTTTTTGCCTAATCAGAGTGGGACCGTGGAAGTTAGCCTTCTGCCTCTGAATAAGGGGTAGAAGGCTTTTTTGTTTGTTAAAATCTGCGCGCAGTAAAATAAATAAATTTTGATGAGGTGATAGTATGTCAATTTTACTTGCTTTAATAGCAACAATTATTTCATTTTCAATAATTAAGTTTTTAAAGAATAAAAAATTATCCTTTTCAATGATTTCTCTAGCTGCATTAATTCTTGGACTTCTTGCTGGAGCTATAATTAAAAATGAACAATATATTTTCAGTTTCATAGGCTCAGCCTATGTGAATTTAATTAAAATGCTTGTATTGCCCTTGGTTATTACTTCAATAATAGCAAGCATAAACTCATTAAATGATGCTAATGAATTAAAAAGAATAGGATTAAAGGCCGTTACAGCCCTATTATCCACAACTGCAATTGCAACAATCATTGGGATTTTCATTGGAAATATATTTAACTTAGGTATTAATTCAACATTTGTTCCTGATGAAAGTTTTAAAGCTAAGGAAATTCCAACTTTGACTCAAGTATTATTAGATATGATACCTAAAAACCCAGTAAATGAAATGGCTAATGGGAAGATACTGCCTGTAATTGTTTTCTCAATTCTAATAGGTGTAGCATTGTCCTTTGAGTTTGCAAAAGGAAATGAAAAGGTTAAAAGCGTAAGAGAATTTTTCTTTGGACTAAATCAAGTTGTGTCAAGGCTTACAAAAATGGTTCTAAAATTAACACCTTATGGTATATTTGGACTTATTGCTTCAATTTCAACTGAATATGGTATTGCATCATTAACTCCTTTATTTACCTTTATATTAGCTGTTTATATAGCTTGCTTGTTACAAATTGCAATAGTTCATTCCAGCCTTATTGCAATATTTGCTAAAATAAATCCATTGAAATTTTTCAAGAAAATTTACCCAGCACAGGTTGTCGCATTCTCAACTCAAAGCAGTTTTGGAACGCTACCAGTAACAATTAAATCATTAACCGAAGGTGTTAAGATTTCAGACAAGGTCGCAAGTTTTGTTGCCCCTCTAGGTGCAACTGCTGGTATGAACGCATGCGGAGGTATTTATCCTGCTTTAGTGGCAATATTTGTTGCTAATATGTTCAAGGTTGACCTTTCCCTCAATCACTACGTTTTACTTGTAGCATCAACAACGCTTTCATCAATTGGAATTGCTGGAGTTCCTGGCACAGCTTCACTTGCTGCAACTGTAGTTCTTACAACCTTAGGTCTCCCTGTTGAAGGTCTTGCTATTCTTCTTGGTATAGATGTAATCGTTGATATGGCAAGAACTATGACTAATGTTACAGGTGCAGCCGTATCGTCTCTCATAGTTGCTGCAAGCGAAAATGAATTTGATAGACAAGCATTTGAAAACGATAGTGTTGATTTATCTATAAATTAATCATTTGCAAAAACTAAAATATTTTTGCAAATAATGAAAAATCAGTGAGAAAAACACCCATTTACAGATAAAAATTAAAATTTCAAAAATAAATTACCCTTATATAAGAGTTCCACCTATCTATGTGGACAAGTTAACCTAATATACTCACAAAGCCTCATGAATGGTTATAATGGCACATGCTTTCTTATAGATGCCATAATAATCATCTCATGCGGCTTTTTAATTAAAATAGCTAACATAAATAATTCTTATCATGTCCTAATTGTTAAACAACTCAAGAAGTCAAGAAATCAAGTGAATGTCACCAATAATGCCCTTGCAGGGGAAGCCTCGGCTTTCAGTATCTTTAGTGGAAGGGCAATTAGTTGATATTCTCCTTCCACAATTTGTTTAAGCCTTAACCCTTCTATAATTATTATTCCATTACTAAGAAGAATTTTATGTGTTTCATGTCCAGGTTGTGCTCTTTCGATTCCAAGACCGTCAATTCCTATACCTTTTATTCCAATTTCACTTAAATATTCTGCTGCATTTTTATCTAAATAAACAAAATTGAAATCAAATTCATCGCCAAATGAATTTTTGGTTTTTAGTAAAATAAAATCATCTTTATTAATTTCTTTATTTATTAAATCATTTATTGAAATCTTTTCTTCACATTTAGTAAAATCCAGCACTTTGCATTTTGTTATTAAGTTGTTTAAGTTTATTCTATCAATCGTTTCTCCATTTTTAATAAAGTGCAGTGGTGCGTCAATATGCGTTCCAGTATGCAAATTCATTTCAATTTTCGACTCAAACATATCGTCATTTTCAAAATCATTTTGAATTATTATCTTAGGCTTTTTTGCTTCTAAATTTTTATAAACCTGCATATCAGGATGTATGTCCATTGAAATATCAATTATCATCTTGACCACCATTCCCTATTATCTCTTTTAATCAAATTTTCTGCTTCTTTAGGTCCGATGCTGCCTGCCTTATAATTTGGGAAATCAATGCTTTCATTTAACCAGAGCGTTGAGATCGCATCAACAAATTTCCATGAATACTCAACCTCATCCCACCTTGTAAATAAAGTTGAATCGCCCTTTAGACTATCAAGAAGCAGCCTTTCGTAACTTTCAGGAGTATTCCCACCGAATATACAACTATGACAAAAGTCCATTTTTACAGGTATAATTTGACTTACACTTCCTGGTTCCTTCGCATTAAACTGAAAATATATGCCCTCATCAGGTTGAATCTTAATCACCAGAACATTAGGAACTATATTCTTATTTTCATTATAGTATAGAATCTTTGGCATATTTTTAAATTGAATAACAACCTCAGTTAATTTTCTATTAGTTCTTTTTCCTGTTCTTATATAAAAGGGAACTCCATCCCATCTATAGTTATTCACAAATAATTTTAATGCAACATATGTTTCTGTATTTGAATTATGTTTAACCCTATATTCATCTCTATATTTCGGGACCTTCACGCCATTAATATATCCTTCATCGTATTGTCCTCTTACAACATTATCTTTTATGTATTCCGGAGTTAATTCCATAAGAGATTTTAAAACCTTAAGTTTTTCATCCCTTATACTTTCTGTATCGAGTCTAACAGGTGGTTCCATTGCTACTAATGTTAAAAGCTGTAATATATGATTTTGAACCATATCCTTCAAAGCTCCAGCGGAATCATAATAACCTCCTCTATTTTCAACCCCTACGGTTTCAAGAGCTGAAATTTGAACATTATCAATATATTTGTTGCTCCATAAAGATTCAATAAAAAAATTCGCAAATCTAAGAACCATAATATTTTGTATCATTTCTTTTCCCAAATAATGGTCTATTCTATAAATGTTTTTTTCTGAAAATGCTTCCGTTATAGTTTCATTCAAACACCTAGCTGAGTGCAAATCCTTTCCAAATGGTTTTTCAATAACTACTCTGTATTTCCCACTATCATCAGCCATTTTATGAAGTTTCAATTTTTCAACTATAATTCTAAAATATTCTGGTGCAACAGCTAAATAGTAAATTCTTCTACCATCGGTTTTATATATACTGTCTAATTTTTCAAGTTCAAGTTTTAGATTCTTATAGCCTTCATCTGAAGAAAAATCAAACGAGATGTATTTAACCCTCTTTTTTAGCTCCTTAAAGACGCTTTCATCGTATTCAAAACGTGAAAACTCTTTAATTGATTCCTTCATTTTTGTTATATAATCTTCATCAGTCATTTTTGTCCTTGAAACTGAAACTACAGCAAAATTATTTAATAGCAGTTCTTGAGACAATAAATTATATAAAGCAGGAAAAAGTTTTCGCTTTGTTAAATCACCATTTCCACCAAATATAACTAAAATTGATGATATTTCACTCAATTCATTATCACCACTTTCTTTAAGTAATTTCCAAATAATATTATTTCTTAACTACCTTATGTCCTCCAAATTCATTTCTTAATGCTGCAACAACTTTTCCAGAGAAAGTATCTTCCATTTCTGAACGATAGCGCATATATAATGATTCAGTTATAACAGGCGCAGGAACCTTTAAACTAAGAGCTTCCTGAACAGTCCATAGACCTTCACCTGACGAAAACATTACACCCTTTATACCATCAAGTTTTGGGTCCTTTTCAAAGGCCTTCTCTGTCAATTCCATTAACCACCCTCTGATAACAGAGCCATGGTTCCAAACCCTTGCAACTTCCTTAAAATCCAAATCAAATTGGCTTTTTTCAAGTATTTCAAACCCCTCTGCTATGGCCTGCATCATTCCATATTCAATTCCATTATGTATCATTTTAACAAAATGACCAGAACCTGCTTTACCAGTATATAAATAACCATTTTCCACACTAATATCCCTAAATATTGGCTCAACAAACCTAAATACTTCTTCATCACCGCCAATCATAGTGCAGACCCCATATCTTGCTCCTTCCATTCCACCGCTTGTTCCTGCATCAAGAAAATCAATACCTCTACTCTTTAACAATGCATGTCTTCTTATGCTATCCTTATAGTATGAATTTCCACCGTCTATTATAATATCATGTTCGTCTAAAAGTGGCGCTAGTTCTTCAATAAGCTCATCTACTATCTCCCCAGCTGGAACCATAAGCCAAATTACTCTTCTTTTACTTAATTTTTTGACAAGTTCCTCAAGATTATATGCTCCAATTATTCCTTCATTTTCAGCATCTTTTGTTTTGTCCGGAGTTTTATTATATGCCACAACCTTATGCCCCTTGTCTTTCATATTTAGTGCTAGATTATACCCCATTTTTCCAAGTCCAATGATACCAATTTCCATTTACAACACCTCCAAAATATTAATTATAATTTTATTTTATAAGTTTAAATTGTCAAACAATTCAAGAAGTCAAGAAGTCAAGTGAATGTCACTAAGGGGCGGTATTCCGCCCCTTAAGATTATATAAATAAACTAAATATAAATACACAAAGAACACCTACGACAGCGATAATTGTTTCCATCATTGTCCAGGATTTTAACGTATCCTTTTCTGAAATTCCAAAATATCTATTTACTAACCAGAATCCGCTGTCATTAACATGTGATAAAATAGTTGCACCTGCTGCTATCGATATTACTATCCATGCAGGATCGATATTAAATGATGTCATCATTGGAGCCATAATTCCACCTGCTGTCATCATTGCAACCGTCGCAGACCCTTGAGCAACTCTAACTACTGCAGCAATTAAGAAAGCAAGGAAAATTGGACTGACGTTTGATTGTGCAACACTTTCAGCAAGGAGTTTTCCAACACCACTATCAATCAAAACTTGCTTGAATACACCACCAGCACCAGTAACAAGTATAATCAACCCTGCAGGAGCTAATGCAGAAGTTGCTATCTCATTTATTTTTTCCTTAGACATTCCTCTATATGTTCCAAGTCCTATAAAAGCAACAAGTGTTGCTAATAATAATGCTGCAAAAGGATGTCCTATAAATCCAAATAAAATTCTTGTTGAGCTTTCCTTTGGAAGAAATGCACTTGACCAAGTATTCAAAAGTATTAATACTATCGGAAGAAGAATGGTGAATAATATAAATCCAAAGCTTGGTAAATCTTTATCTTCCCTTATTTCATTCTCAGTTTCTTTTAATATATATTCTGGAACTTTTACATAAATTTTATCAGAAATATATTTTCCAAACACTGGACCAGCTATGATTGCAGTTGGAATACCAGCAATTAATCCATAAAAGATTACCTTTCCAATATCAGCATTTAAGAGCTGAGCAACTGCAACAGGTCCAGGAGTCGGTGGAACAAATGTATGTGTTACTGCAAGCCCTGCAAGTAATGGTATCCCATAAAAGAGCAATGATTTTTTTGTTTCTTTTGCAAGCGAATATACAATTGGAACCAAGATTATAAAACCAACATCGAAAAATACAGGTATAGATATTATGAAACCTGCAATCATAAGTGCCCAAGAAGCTCTTTCTTTCCCAAACCATTTAATAAGCGTTCTTGCTAATCTTTCTGCACCGCCAGAAACTTCAAGCATTTGTCCAAACATTGCACCAAGTCCTACTACTACTGCTATAAATCCAAGCGTGCCTCCCATACCGTTTTGAATTGAGCCCATAATTTTATCAAGCGGCATGCCTGCAGCAAGAGCAACCCCCATGCTGACTATTAGGAGTGTCACGAAGGCTTGAACCTTTAGTTTCATTACAAGGAACAACAGCGCCAAAACCCCTACGATGACTACAAGTGTTAAATAAGTAGCGTTTGTCATTTTAATCCCCCTCTTTAAAATTATAATTTTTCTAAAACAGGCATAAGCCTGTTTATAGCATCTCTGTAAATCACAAATAAATCATCATATATTTTTTTATTCAAATTTATTGGCACAAACTTTTCATCTAATTTTATATAATCTATGCTTTCTTCAATATTCTTTATTTTATTTATAGCCAATAGGCCAAGCAAAAAAGCACCTGTGATTGAGCTGTCGTAATTTTCAGATACTTCAATCTCAACATTCATAACATCTGATAACATTTGAACCCAGTCTCTGCTTCTTACAAAGCCACCATTGGCGTATACTCTATTTATTTCGCCAAACCCCTTAATTACTTCAAATACATCCCTTAAGTCAAAACAAATACCTTCTAATATTGCTCTTGTAAAATCCTTTTTATCGTTAGTATTTTTTATTCCTAAAAATGCACCCTTTAGCTCTGAATTCCAATATGGAGCTCTCTCACCCGATAAAAATGGTAAAAACAAAATTCCATTACTACCAGGTGGTGTGCTTTTCACGTAATCATTTAGTAGTTCATACGAATCTATATTTAATTTGTCTGCCAATGATTTTTCTTCAGCAGCAAAAGCATCTCTAAACCATCTATAAACAATACCACCATTATTTATTGCGCCCCCAACAATGTATTTATCTTCCGTCAAAATATAGCTAAATACCCTTGCCTTTTCATCAACATAGGGTTTTTCAAAAGCCACTCGTATTGCACCGCTTGTTCCAATTGTGACCGCAGCTGTATTATTAAATATTGCTCCGGAACCCAAATTTGCAAGACATCCATCACTTGCACCAACTATAAATGGTATTTTCTTTTTTAGCCCGAGTATATTACTATACTCTTCCTTCAATTCTGAAACATAGGACGTAGTTGGAACAGGCTTCGAAAGCATACTTTGATTCAATCCCAAATCATCAAGAATTTCTTCGTCCCACCTTAAATCAAATATATTAAACATCCCTGTTGCGGAGGCAATTGAATAATCTACGATAAACTCGTTAAATAATTTATAAAAAACATATTCCTTTATTGAAATAAACTTATATGCTCTATCGAATATATCCTTTTGTTTATCTTTTAGCCACATAATCTTATATAAAGGTGACATTGGATGTATTGGCGTTCCTGTTTTTTTATAATATTTAATCCCTATTCCATTTTCTTTATATCTTTTAACATATTCGTTGCTTCTGTTATCAGCCCATATTATACAATTAGTTAAACAATTTCCATCTTTATCAATAGCCATTATACTATGCATCATTGAACTAAAAGATATAAATTTTATTTCTTCTTCATTGCCATTAATTAACTCTTTAAGAACAATGATTGCTGCATTAAAAATTTCATCCGGATCCTGTTCTTTAAAATCTTTTTCATTAGATATAATAGGATATTCTTTAAAATGTTTTTTAATTGCATCCCCCTTTTCACTAAACAAAATACCCTTTGTGCTTGTAGTTCCGATATCCAATCCTATGTAGTAGTTTCCCATAACCTTACCCCTTTTTTTGAAAAATTTCTTCACTTTTAATGATATTCGTAAATATTTTTGATAATTTTGAAACTTTTCTCCTTAATTATAAAACATTATATGTAAAAATACAATATAATATAACAAAAAATCTGCCAAAATTGGCAGATTAATATCTTTTTACAGCAATAGCATTTCTTACTTTATGGAGATTATCAAGATACTCCTCTTTATCCTTTAAACAATATCCTACGAAAATAGTATCAATTAAACTTAATGCACTTATTCTTGACTCCATTGCTTCACTTTTAAAATTTGATTCCTTTCCATAGGATATTAAAACAACATCTGATACCTTTGAAATTGGAGATTTACTATTTGCAGTGATGCTTATAACCTTTGTTCCATTTTTTCGGGCAATCCCAATATTTTCTATTAAATCTTTATTGCTTCCCGTATTAGATATAGCAAAAATACAGTCCATATCATTGAGTCTTGAAGAAATCATAGCTTGAACATGGCTATCTGAAGCAAACTCAACCCACTTGCCTGTTCTTAGAAATTTATGATAAAAATCATATGCAAGTGCAGCTGAACCCCCCATCCCGTAAAACACTATTCTTTCGGAATTATATAATATATCAATAGCCTTTTTTATTAGCTTATAATCGTTTAACTTCAAGGTTTGGTTTAAAGAATATATATTTGCGTTAAAAACCTTTTGCATTATAACAAGCTCATCATCATTCTCTTTAATTTCTTCATGAATATCCTCAATTGGAGATATAACTTCGCTTGCCATTTTAATCTTTAATTCCTGATAACCCTTATAACCCAACTTCTTACAAAACCTTATAATTGTCGCTTCTCCACACTCAGCAGCTTCTGAAAGTTCTGTAATAGAAAAGTGTATTATATCCTTAGGGTGCTTCAAAATATACTCTGCTACTCTCTTTTCAGCTCCTTTCAAACTACTGAAAATATCCCTAATCTTTTGCATACAATTTTGTTCCATATTATCCCTCACTTTAAAGTGCCAGGCACTTAAGTTTAAGTTGCTTAATTATATTATACAACAAAACATCATTACAATCATTTTTTAAGAGATTTTAAAATCAAAGTTGTAGTTAACAATTTATTCATATTTTTGTAACTTCAAAACTAAACAAAAAAGATATAATAAAATAAAAACTGCTAAATGAGGTGGTCATATGAACGAAACTATTCTTGTTGTCGATGATGAAGAAAGGATAAGAGAACTTATTAAAGCTTATTTAATAAGGGATAAGTATACAGTTTTAACTGCCGAAAATGGATATGAAGCTTTGAAGATAATCAAAAATCAAAGGATGCATCTTGCTGTAATAGATGTTATGATGCCTATCATGGACGGTTGGAGTCTTTTAAATGAAATTAGAAAAACTTCTTCAATACCAGTTATTATGTTAACAGCAAAATCCGATGATGATGATAAGTTATTGGGTTTTGAACTTGGAACAGATATATATCTTACAAAACCTGTAAGTCCAAAGGTTATTTCAGCAAACATAAAGGCTCTGATAAAAAGGACATACTATTCACAAGAGATAATTAATAATGCTGCATATGACGGATTGTTAATAGACGAAGATGCCCACAGAGTTTTAGTTGATGGAGAAGAGGTATTCCTATCTCCAAAAGAATACGAAATATTGCTTTATCTTTTTAAGAACAAAGGAATTACGCTTACTCGTGAAAAGATACTAGATGCTATATGGGGTTTTGATTATGATGGAGATGCAAGAACGGTAGATACCCATGTTAAAAGACTTAGAGAAAAGCTCTGCTCAAAGGGCTATTTAATAACCACCGTCAGGGGATATGGGTATAGATTCGAGGTGAAACATGAGAAAGATTAATAGCATTAGTAGAAAATTATTTATTATCAACGCAGCAATATTCGTTGCTTTCATAATCTCTACAATGTTATTCTTATCCTTATTTTTTGAAAGATTTTATATAAAACAAAAAATTTATCAAACCGAAAGGACTCTTAACGAATTTGTGGCGGGTTACAAAAAGGCAAAAACATTAGATGAAATTGAAAAGGTTTTGCTTGAATCTGAAGAAAACAGCAATACAAAGATAATTGTTCTAAATTCAAATTTAGTTCCCAAAATATTCAGAATTGACGGAAGAGATAAAGTTTTGAGGAACCGACTTCTTATTGATGTTGTAAAAAACATTGGCGATTCAGAAATGAGATTTGTTAGAAAAAGCGATGATATTGCAACCTTTTTCTTATCTGATAACCAGGGCCCTATAAAAGGAATTGTCAGTGTTTATAACTACAACGAAAAAGGTGAAATTATTATATCAGCTACATCAGTTCAACCAATTAACGAAGCAGTTTTCATAATAAATAAAATATTTTTATACTTTATTTTTCTCGCTCTTGCTGTTGTATTAATACTTTCCTATTTTTATTCTAAAATAATTACTAAACCTCTTGTTCAAATGAATAAAGTTGCAACAAAGATGGCAAACTTGGACTTTTCTGAAAAATGTTCTGTCCAGTCCAAAGATGAAATTGGCAGCCTTGCAAATAGCCTGAATGTTTTGTCTGAAAATCTTAATAATGCATTAACCTCTCTTAAAGAGGCAAATGCTAAACTTGAAGAAGACATTGAAAAAGAAAAAAAATTGGATAAAATGAGGCGAGACTTTATTGCCGCAGCATCCCATGACTTAAAAACTCCAATAGCTCTTATAGAAGGATATGCTGAAGCTTTAAAAGATGATATATTTGATGACAAGAATAAAGATTACTATTTAGATATAATACTAGACGAAACCAAAAATATGGCTTCACTTGTAGAAGACATGTTAGAGCTTTCAAAATTGGAGTCAGGAAAGCTTGAAATCTCTAAAGAAAAATTTAACTTAGATAAATTAGTTGATTCAACAGTAAAGAAATTTATTGGTCCTATACAGGAAAAATCAATCGACCTTCAACTTAATTTAATTGAAAATTGTGAAGTATATGCCGACTGGGACAGGATAGGTCAAGTTATTACAAACCTTTTAACAAATGCAATAAAGCACACAAATGATAATGGCCAAATAATAATAAACATGCTAAGACAAGACAACAAGATAAAATTAGAAGTAGAAAACTCAGGCTCGCATATTCCTGAAGATGAAATAGATAAAATATGGGACCTATTCTACAAAATCGACAAATCAAGAAATCGAAAATTTGGCGGCACCGGTGTTGGCCTTTCAATTGTAAAGAGCATTATAGAGATGCACGGAGGTAGCTATGGGGTAAATAACACTCCTAACGGCGTAGTATTTTATATATTGGTGCCTGTCACTTGATTTCTTGACTTCTTGAGTTGTTTGACAATTAGGACAAAGCCCCATGAGCGATTTCATAATATAATCATTCATGGGGCTTAAAATTAAACTTTTAAATATTTATTCTAATTCAATGTCCAAAAATAGTATATTAAAACTCCATCTCAACTAAACTTCCCACTTCTAAGCTTCTTTTAACATCAATAACTCTTTGGTTTGTTGAACCTCTAAATTTTAGCCTTAAATCCCTCTTATCCCTTTCAAATGGTCCGTCTATCAATATATCAATGTTTTCAAGAAGTCTTTTAAATTTTTCGTTGTTTAATAAATCTTCATAATAAAAACCTGAGTAAGCAATAATGTTCAACCCTTTTTCGTTTGCCTTTTCTGCAAGGAGGCTAAATTCGTCCGCTTGGAAAAATGGATCTCCTCCTGAAAACGTAACACCATCTATATGTTTGTATTTTAGTATTTCATCAAATATCTCATCAACGCTAATCTCATACCCACCCTCAAAGTCATGGGTTGATGGATTGTGGCAGCCATCACATCTATGGCTGCAGCCTTGAGCAAAGATAGTATATCTTATACCAGGGCCATCTACAAAACTTTCCCTAACAACGCCAGCTATTCTCATAAGTGCCAGCCTCCTGACTTTTTGACATTTCTACATCTTCCCATAATGAGTTAAATAAAACTATATACTTAAAACAAGTATGTTTCAGTGAAAAGACTCTTCATTACTGCCAGTTATGTTTAACCCTCTCATTAAGTTCAGTCTTTTTTGCATCATTAAATCTATCAATGGTCGAAAGATATCCCGTAATCCTTCTGATTCTTCTTATATCTTCACTTTTACACTCCGGGCATTCGTTGTATATTATTCCTCTATGGCCGCAGACTCTGCATTCATCTATTGGGAAATTTATTCCTGCATACCCAATATCACATTTTGCCATCCATCTTAGTATCTTTTCAAATGCTTCTATATTGTTTTCAACAGTCGAAGGTAATTCAACATAACTTATATGTCCTCCATTACATAACTTATGGAATCTTCCTTCTATTTCTATCTTGTCAAATATGCTAATCTCATAAGATACAGGAACATGGTATGAATTGGTGTAATATTCTTTATCTGTAACACCTTCTATTAAACCATATGTATTTCTATCATAAGGTACAAATCGCCCTGCCGTTCCTTCTGCAGGTGTCGCGTAACAAACAAAGTTTAAGCCAGTTTCTTCTGAAGTTGCATCTGTATATTTTCTTATATATTCTATAATTCTATATCCTAATTCGTGGGTTTCTTTATCTTCCCCATGATGCTTACCAACAAGAGCCTTTAAAGTCTCTGCGAGACCAATAAATCCTATTCCGAGAGTTCCATTTTTAATAGCATCTCTTATAGTATCTTCATCCTTCAAGTTTTCTGAACCCATATAGAGTTTTTGTCCCATAAGGAATGGGAGATCTTTTACCTTTAAATTTGCTATAACTTCAAATCTATGTAAAAGTTGTCTCTTTGCTAAATCAAGCATTTCATCAAGATTTTTAAAGAAAGCATCTATATTCCCATAACCAGCCTTTAGTGCAAGTCTAGGTAGATTTAGTGTAACAGGTGCTATATTTCCTCTTCCAGCAGAAATCTCGAGTCCATTTCTATTTTGGATAGTTCTTGTTCTGCATCCCATATAAGAAATTTCATCACCATATTTTGCGTTAAAACTTGAATCCATAAAGCTAAAAGTAGGATTCATTCTATGTGATGCAACCTTCATTGCAAGTTTAAACAAATCATAGTTAGGGTCACCTTCATCAAAATTAATTCCCTTTTTCACTCTGAAAACTAGATTAGGAAATATTGGGCTTTCACCTCTTCCAAGTCCCTTGTCAAATGCCTCAAGCATAGCCCTAATTACCATTCTTCCTTCTTCAGTTGTATCCGTTCCAAGGTTTATACTGCTAAATGGAACCTGTGCTCCTGCTCTTGAATGCATGCTGTTTAGATTATAAACAAGCGCCTCCATTGCTTGGAATACTTCTTCATATGAAGGTTTTTCTTTAAATGTTCTAATTATCTCTGCCATTGATTTATCAAAATGAGGAAAACTTTGACCTCCAAACATATCATTTTGATTGCTCTGAAGAATTATAGCTGCCTGTGCTGTTGCTGATGATATTCTCTTTGGCGGTCTTATATAACCATAACCAGTATTAAATCCATTAAGCATTAACTTTGTTAAATCTATTTGTAAACAGTTAAGAGTTTTGCCATAAAAGTCCAAATCATGTATATGTATATCTGCCTTAACATGTGCCTTAGCCATATCTTCAGGAATTACATTATGTAAATAATATTGTTTACTTGCAGCCGATGCAATCTGAAGCATCTTTGCTGATGGGGAGTTTCCTATGTTTGCATTCTCTCTATTTGTTTCAACTAAAATTTCTCTTACAACATCCATAAGTTCCGTCTTTGCTTCCCTATATCTTGTTCTTTTTGCCCTATAAAGTATATATGCCTTTGCAGTCTTTGCATGCCCATGCTCAATTAACACCTTTTCTACACAATCCTGAATAAATTCTACAGTGGGAATTTCTTCTTCTGGAAGATTGTTCATCATATAACCCATTACCTTTTCTGTCAACTCTTCAGCCTTCGTGTAGTCCGTTCCACCAACGTTTTGCGCGGCAAGGAAAATAGCTCTTGTAATTTTTTCTTTACTAAACCCTACTACTCTTCCATCTCTTTTTTTGATTTGTGTAAGCATCGTTCTCTCCCCTTCTTATGTAAAATAAACACAATATTTAGTGCACTTATTAAAGTTTATATACTATATATAGTTTTGTCAAATTTAAATAATTTTATAAATCAAAGAATTTTAGATATAATTTATCCTAATCTCACCATATCAATCAATTTCTAAATTAATTTGAACTTGACTTATGAACCAACGACAACTTATCGAATAATGAATCTTAGCAAAATATTTTTTTCATAAATAATTGATTTCAAAGTGCAAAAATGATATTATTAAATTAAATTTGCAAGTTTCGTTATCATTTCTTTCATTATTGAATATAATATAACATAAAGTTTTTAGGAGTGATTTTATGAGAATACCTCTAACTATGATGACTCAGCACCCAGATAACGCAAAGGAATATATATCTGTTCAACAGGAACCCGAAGAGGCTGTATTTTCCCTGATAAAGCAGGACAGCGGTGGATTAGGAATCGATGAGGTTATGATAGATTTTGAAGGAAAATTGACCCCTTACCACCAGCCACTACAGATAGCACTTGAATTATTAAACAATGACTTAGTCCCAGGAAAGGATGTTTTTATTACTCCTAGGCTTTCAAGTGCCGATAAAGAAACCATTTTCAGACAAATAATGTGTATTATGGCTGTGGTTGAAACCAATATCTCTATTTATGAAAAGACAAAACTTCAGGCAATTAAAGAAGTTATCATCCCCATGTGTGAATCATCAAAGGATTTAATCGATGTTAACTCCCGTATAAAATCAGTTATTGAACTTGGAAACAAGAACTTCAATATTCACTTTGATGAAAGCTCCATAGGAATAATTCCCCTTTTCGAAGATATATCATCACTTATAAACGTTGATAAACTACTAGAAGATTACACAAAGGCATTAGATTATAAGCCAGAATATATACGATACATGATAGGAAGATCTGATTCTGCTCTTTCTTACGGAATAGTATCTAGTGTGCTAACCGTCATATTATCTCTATACAAGTCTAATATATGGTCAGAAAAAAGTTCTATTAAAGTTTATCCAATAATGGGATGCGGAACCCTCCCATTTAGAGGACAACTTACATTAGAAAACTTAGATAATTTTTTAAAAACTTATTCTGGAGTAAAAACAATAACAATTCAATCAGCATTAAGGTATGACCATGGATTTGAGAAAACGCAAAAATTAGTTGAATATCTAAAAACTAATATAGACAAATACCAGCCAAAAAAATTTACCTCTGAAGATATTAACCTGATTTATGACTTCATAGGAATATTCACAAAGCACTATCTTCAATCCTTCATTAAAATCGCTGAAACAGTTTCTAATATATCCTTATTTATCCCCAAAAACCGTGATAGATTAGCTGCTTCTAAAAAAGGTTTGTCATATCACAGAGAGTTTGTAGATATGAGAAGATTTATAGAAATTATTAATGATGATAAATTAAAAAAAGAATTATTAGAAATTGATACAAATTTAAGCACTTCAATTCCACGAGCAATAACATTTACAGCATCTATGTATTCCATAGGGATGCCCCCTGAATTCTTAGGAACAGGACGGGCTTTAATTGAGATTAAAAGCAAATACGGAGAATGGGCAATAGAAAAAATAATGGAATTCTATCCCCAAATAAAAAGTGATTTTGAATTTGCATCTAGATATGCTAACCCCAGCGTGTCAAAGAGAATTCTATCTGATGATATCAGAAAAGAATATGAAGTTGATTTTGAACTTACAAACAAAATACTTAATCTCAATTTTGACCTGGAATCAAACATCGAAAACAACTTTTATCATACTCTATTGAAAACTGCACGACCAATACTTCTTCATCTATTGGGTAAGGAATCTCAAATTTTAGATAACAACTGTCAAGAATACAATATATTAAAAGAGCTCCTTATAAAGATGGGCAGCATTAGAGGTGGATTGGGATAAATGGATTATAATGTATAGTGTTACCTAATTATTTTTAATCCGAGCGGCCGACACG
>NZ_LKHP01000009.1 GCF_001440545.1 Caloramator mitchellensis | reverse complement strand
TTTTCTTTGGCCATGGCGTGCTGAAATTAAGATATATCTTTGATATTTCATCCTTATCAAACATTTCCTCGATATGGGCAATGTCTGCAACAACAAGCCTTACATTTGAAACCTCACTGTTTTTCTCCTTAAATACTTGTTCAACCCTTCTTTTAGCATAAATAATAACCTCATCCTTTATCTCAATGCCAATAAAATTTATATCGGGCTCTAAAAGGGCATGTTCAGAAATAAATTTACCTCTTCCGCAGCCTAACTCCAAATATATATCGTTGTCGTTGCCAAAAGCATCCTTCCACCTACCCTTATATTCCTTTGGATTGATAATTACAAAATCACACGCTTCAAGCTCTGGTCTTGCCCAGGGTTTATGCCTTAATCTCATACTTTTCCTCCTATTTAAATTGTCAAACAATTCAAGAACTCAAGAAATCAAGTGAATGTCACCTATTAATCAAGAGTCTTTTTGAATTTGTGCATTGTGATGTATACTATTATTCCAGTTAATACAAGTAAATATAACATGTTCTTATACAGAAGGTCAATGCCGATTCCCTTGAGTATGATACCTCTTAATATTTCAAGGAAGTATGTTATTGGGAATATGTTTCCAATGTAGTATATTATCATTGGCATGGACTCTCTTGGGAATATGAATCCTGAAAGAAGTATGCTTGGCAAGAGCAGTGCAAAGGCTGCCTGCATTGCCTGCAGTTGAGTCTTGGCTATTGTTGATACAAGCATCCCCATAGCAAGGGCACTTATCAGAAATATTGTCCCAAATAAAATCAATAGCAACAGGCTTCCCTTAACTGCCACATCAAAAATCAGATATCCCAATATTAATACAAGCATAAAATCCATGAATCCAATAATTACATAAGGTATAAGCTTACCAATAATAAGCTCAAGTGAGGTGACAGGAGTCATTATTAGCTGCTCAATTGTCCCACGTTCTCTTTCACGAACCATAGCAAAAGCCGTCAGAATTACCGTTATATTCTGAAGTATAAGCCCTATTATACCAGGAACATTAAATAGAGCACTTTTGAGCATCGGGTTATACAATACCAATGTTCTTGCCTCGATTGCAGTTGTTCCAAGTTTTTGTCCCATTTTATTCAATACAACCTCTTTAACCTTTAAAGAATAGTTGTTTGCAATCATCACAGAATAGGCTGCTGCTGTCCTTGCAATCCCTGGGTCCGAGCCGTCAACAAGTATCTGTATTTGAGAAGTCTCTCCCCTTCTAATACTCTTTGCAAAATCATAGGGTATTATTAGCCCAACCTTTGCCTCATCTGCCCCGATTGCCTTCTCAATTTCATCATAAGAATCTACAATATTATACAACTTAAAATAATTAGAGTTAGCATATTTTTCAATTAAATTCCTGCTCTCAACCGTTCTGTCTTCATCATAAACTACAAGCTTCACATTCTTTACATCGCTTGTTACTGCATATCCAAATAAAATTAGCATCATTATGGGCATCATTATTGCAATTGCAAGGCTTGCCTTGTCCCTTTTTATGTGAATGAATTCCTTTTTAGTAATAGTAAACATTCTCTTTAAGTTCATATTACTCAACCCCATTCCTTGATGCCTTTATATCCTTAAACGAAGAAACCACGTCCTTATTTGAAAGTTCCTTAACATATTTAATAAATATATCCTCCAAGTTATCCATAGCATGTGTTTTGTATAAACCTTCTGGTGTGTCTATTGTAATTAACTTACTGTTATAAATAAATCCTATAATATCACAAATCGATGCCTCGTCCATATAATGTGTCGTCACAAGTGCAGTAATTCCTTCTTTTACAAGCTCATTAACAAGGTGCCAAAACTCCCTTCTTGATACAGGATCAACCCCTGCTGTTGGTTCATCAAGAACTAACAGCTTTGGCCTGTGAATTAAAGAGCATCCAAGCGCCAGCCTCTGTTTCCAGCCCCCCGATAATGTCCCTGCAAGGCTCTTTTCCTTTCCCTTTAGTCCAGCCATTTCAATAAGTTCTTTTTTCCTTTCCTCTAACTCATCCTTTTCAAGAAGGTATATGCTCCCGTAAAAATCAAGGTTTTCCTCAACAGTCAAATCCTCATACAAGCTAAATCTCTGGGACATATATCCAATATTATGCTTTATCTTTTCTGAATCCTTTTTCAAATCGTATCCAAGAACTGTTCCACCGCCTGATGTTGGAGTTATAACTCCACATATCATTCTTATAGTAGTTGATTTCCCTGAACCATTTGGCCCTAAAAAACCAAAAATCTTTCCCTTTGGAATATCAAATGATATATTATCAACTGCAGTAAAATGTCCGAACTTCTTTGTCAAATTTTTTATAGAAATCGCTAATTCCATATAATCACCTTCAATCCAATACAACATCCATTAACATTCCTGGCCTTACTAAATCCAAATTATCGACTACTTTTACCTTAACTTTAAAAACAAGCTTTGTCCTATCTTCCTTTGTAACAATATTCATAGGAGTAAATTCTGCTTCAGGTGAAATATATACAACTTTTCCTTTAATAGTTTTATCCTTTATAAAATCGCTCTTTAGAGTAACATCTTGTCCTAATTTAATTTCCGGCAATGCCTTCTCAGGAACATATATATTTACATAAACATTATTAATATCAAGAATAGTTGCAACCGGGCTTCCCACATTTACAAACTCACCTTTATTAAAATTAATAGTTTCTACAATGCCATCAACAGGTGCAGTAATATTATTTTTATCATAATTTATCTTTGAAAGCTCTGATGACTTTTCTGCACTTTGTAAGTTAAGCTTTGCACTTTGCTTTGTCTTATCAGTTGCACCATTTACTAAAAGGTTAAGCCTCTCTTCAGCAGCCTTTAGCTGAAATTTAGATGCTTCAAGCTGTGATTTAACGAGGTTAACCTGCTCAAGAGCGTTCTTATAATTTACATTAGCTAAATCATATTGATTCTTTGCAGCCTCAAATTCATATTTAGAAATTGAATTATTATCATACAAATTCTTATAATCTTCATAAATCTTCTTTCTATAATCTAAATTAATCTTTGCACTATCAAGATTATTCTTTGCCTGCTTTAAAAGGGCTTCCCCTTGGTTAACCTGAGATTGTGCTTGATTAACAATCGCCCTTTGTGCGTTTATCTCCTCTACTCTATTTCCTTCTTCTAATTTAGAAAGCTCATTTTTTGCGTTTTCTTTATTTATATTTGCAATATCAAGTTTTATCCTGCTCTCATCCCCTGCCAAACTTGCAATTAAATCCCCCAACTTGACAGTTTGTCCTTCTTGAACATTTATTTCACTTATTTTCCCCATCGTTTCCGCAGATACATTTATCGTCTCTGCCTCAACAGTTCCATAATAAACATTTCCATTTGCCTCTTTAGCCATTATCTTAATATATCCTAAGTATGATAAAACAGCTACCACCAACACTATTGGAATAAACTTCTTCTTGTCCATAAAAAGTCCCCCTATCTTTTTATACCATTTAATAAAATATCAACTATTTTTTTTATTTCCTCTTCGTCATCATACAGCGAAAAATACTCAGGTAAAATACTCGATAAAACAATATATCCCATAAGCATGCTCATTAATGACCTTGAGATTAACCTTGTATCATAATCTTTAAAATCACCATTATCTTTATGTGCATCAACATAATTATCAAGTATATTTATTACCTGTGGTGCTATTTTATCTTTTATAGGCTCTAAAAGTTCATCGTGGTAAAATGATTCAATTGCAACAGTTTTTATTAACGGTATATTCTTTTTAATGAGTTTTAATCTATCCATTAATAGTTCTCTCAAAACTTCATCAGGCGGCTTATCCTTTCCTCTTTCAATAATTTCTTCCGCTGATTTCATAACAAATGGCTTTAAAAATTTAATCGACAGTGGAAAAAGAAGGCTTAAAAGCAAATCCTTTTTAGTTCTAAAGTATTTAAAAATTGTCCCTTCTGCAACTTCCGCCTCTTTTGCTATCTCGCTTGTTCTACTTCCTTCAAATCCTTTTTCTGAAAAAACCTTGATTGCAGCTTCAAGAATTCTGATTTGCTTTTCAGTCATCTCCTCCTGATTATATTCGTTAAAATTCTTCTCATCCATAATCTCACCTCCATAAGTGAGTATTCACTCACTATATATTTTAACTCTGTTTATTTTACTTTGCAATATTTGAACTTTGCTCAAATTGATATATAATGTTGTATGTAAGACTGCAAAAGGGGGATTTATGTTGATTAACCAATTCGTTAACAAAACAAAAGAAGATGTTGTTTTATTGATTTCCTTTTTTCTTGCAATAATTACTTCATTTATTTCAATTCCCAAAATAGAATACATAGATTTTAAAGTATTAATTTCACTTTTTAACCTTATGATTGTTGTTGAGGCCTTTGAAGAGCAAAAACTATTGGAAATGGTTTCAATAAAAATTCTTGACAGGTTCAGCAACGAAAGAAAAGTATCTATTGTTTTAATAATAATTACATTTATATTTTCTATGTTTGTCACAAACGATGTTGCCCTTATAACATTTGTTCCATTAGCACTAATAATTGCCAGGAAGACAAAAATTAACCCAAAAGAGCAATTATTTTCATTGCCCTGTCCGCAATTATTATTTTATCCATATTCAACATAATAAACTACTATATAGCATTCACAATCACAGTTATATCTACTTTAATGCTAGATAAAAAGCTGTTTAAAGAAGTAGACTATGCTCTTTTATTTACATTTGTTTTCTTCTTTATATTCATAGGTAACCTTTCAAACCTTGAAGTTATTAAAAATATATTTGAAGGTATACTAAAAAGGCCTAAAGCAACATATTTGTCTTCTATTATACTCAGCCAATTTATAAGCAACGTTCCATGTGCCATACTTCTATCAGGCTTTAGCCACAACTACAAGGAGCTTCTTCTTGGAGTGGATATAGGCGGTATGGGAACATTGATTGCATCACTTGCCAGCGTTATTTCATATAAATTTTACGCAAATGAATATAAGCAGGATAAGAAAAAGTATCTATTAAAGTTTTCAATATATAACTTTGCAGCATTATTACTTTTTTCACTAATATTTTGGTTTATAATATAATCAGCAATCCTATAACCCCTGCAAGGACAAACGCCGCCGATGCTGCAATCTTAATAAGTAGTTTGTCTACCTTTATGCCAAAATATTCAGCAGTCATTACGCTGCAAAGGTGAACGGGTGTTATCATTCCACCTATAAATCCCGAAACAAAGGCTGCAACGGCATACCATATATTTTGGTCTACCCCAAAGGAAATCAAAATTGGAAATGTAAGCGAAACAAATGTTACTGTAACGCCAAAAAAGAAATTCGAAATCAAAGGAATGATAACAAACAAAACTTCCTTAGGAATATTATATTCCGTAACAGCCTTTGAAAATTCAGCAACTAAACCTGAATTGGTCAAAAACTCCTTAAATATCATAACTCCCAGGATTATTACAATATATTTACCATTGAATGCCTCTTTTAAGACTTCCTTAAATCTCTCCATGCTAATCCTTTTGTATAATACTAAAATCAATATTGTCATTATAGCTGATATGTTTAGGGCGTATTTCGTGTAATTCAATAGAGCAATATAGGTTATAATCATAAATGCAACTGGAAATATGCCTATTAAAAATTCTATTATGGCTATCTTTTTTTCAGACTTGCTATGTTCAACATGACTTGTCATCTTTTCCCTTACCATAAATACACCAACAAGGGCATATATAATAATGAAAACTATTAGATGAAAAAACAGGCTTATTACAGAAACATCGATTAGCTTTGCAGCAAGTATTACTCCAGGATAAAGAACAAATCCATCCAGCCACATATGTCTGAACCAATAGTTTATATATGCCTTATTAAGACCTGAAATCTCATCCCCTGTAACCTCCTCAACCATTGGACAGGAAAACCTTGCACCACCTGGAGATGGCAAAAGTCCAAGTGTAGCTGGAAGTGCAATTGCAGAAAAAAGCTTATTATTTATCAAAATCTTAAGACTCTCAACCATCTTGCTAATCATGCCGCTTGTTCTCATCATGTTTTCAATTATCATTATGGCAACCAGTGAAAACAAAAGGTCAATAGTCTTTTCAGAAAAAGCACCTACATAAATGGATTTATAAATTAAATTAACAGGCATTTTTGTTAATACCGCAATAAATAGTGCATTTATGAGCATTATGATTCCAACATTTATGTTTTTCTTGAAAAGATAAATGTTTAATAAAATAATCAATATAATTGCAAAGTAAGTCATCTGCTTGTCTCCTTATCTATTATTTTTTCTTCATCTAAAATAAAATTTTTTACATCAATGTTTGTTATAAAGCCACCTCATTTTATCCCCAAATGCAAAAATTGTTCCAAGAATTATCAACATTATCCCCAGAATAACATTAGATGAAATTTGCTCTTTTAGAATTAAAACAGAAAGAAGTGGTGCAATTGCTGGCTTTATTAAAAATACAAAGGATGAAATTGCTGCTGACATTTTTTCAATAGCATAAAGATAAAAAATATACCCAAGCCCTGTTATGAATATACCCATATAAATTAAAACAGGAATGTTTTTTATTGTAATACCATTAAGTATCGGCACCCTGAAAATTAAAAGCAATATTAATAGCACCACATCTCCAAAAAGGAAGCTGAAAAAATTAAAAATATATCCACCATATACGGAAATTCTCTTTTTGCTAAGAACACTGTACAATGAAAATGTAACAGCGGCAGCAAGGGCAATTAACATTCCCTTTATATCATAGCTCAGTTTAAGCGGATTAAAAATAAAAAGCACTCCAGCAAAACTTATGAAAATTGAAACTGCAGTTCTTTTATTTATCCTTTCATTTAATATAAAATATGAAAAAACAATCATAAAAATAGGGTTTGTGCTCATCACAACAGCCGCAGTTGAGGCCTTTGTAAAATAAACCGAGAGTTGCAAAAGAGCCATTGAAACAGGAATACAGAGTATTCCTTCTATTAATAGGAATACAAAATCATCCTTTTTCAAAACAAGTTCTCTTTTTTTCATATCCCTTATTGCAAATGGTAATAGCACGATAGCTCCTATAAAGAATCTTACAAATGTAACCTGAAATGCATTAAGCTGACCTGAAATTAATTTTCCTGCAACCTCAAGGGTGCTAAAAACAAACGCGGCAAACAAAATACTAAAAACAGCCTTCTTCATCCTATCCCATCCAATCTTTTATAATTCCGTCATTTTTATTTTAAACAAAAATAATATTTATTGCCATTAAGAAAATATCAAAACATAAAAAGGCTGGCATTTATTATACTGCTTCATCATCCTCATCAGTTAGTTCAATTCCTATTAATCTTTGACTCTCCTCCTGTGGAAGTTCCTCAACCTTCTTTAGTTTTCTCTCGATAGTTTTTGTCTTTTTAGCAGCATTTTCTATGCTATTGCTTGCCTCTTGAAGCTTCTTTTGTGTCTTTTCAAGAATGTCAGCAAATTTACCAAACTCAGTCTTAACAGCACCTAACAGCTGCCAAACTTCACTTGACCTTTTTTCTATTGCAAGAGTTCTAAATCCCATTTGAAGACTGTTTAAAAGGGCCGTTATTGTAGTTGGTCCCGTCACAACAACTTTAAAGTTTCTCTGTAAATTTTCAATCAACCCAGTATTTCTTACAACCTCTGCAAACAAACTTTCGGTTGGTAAAAACATAATTGCAAAATCTGTTGTATTTGGCGGGTCAATATACTTTTCATAAATATCCTTAGCTTCGCCCTTAACCCTTACTTCAAGCTGCTTTCTTGCAGCATCCACAGCATCTTTATCACCTGAATCCTGTGCATCTAATAATCTTTGATAATCTTCCTGTGGGAATTTAGCATCTATCGGAAGGTATATATATTTTTTATCCTCATCTTTAGAAGGAAGTTTTACTGCAAATTCAACCCTTTCTGAACTTCCCTTCTTTGTCGCTACATTTACATCATACTGCTCTTTAGTCAAAATCTCTTCTATTATATTTGCAAGCTGAATCTCTCCCCATATACCTCTTGTTTTAACATTAGTAAGTGCCTTTTTCAAATCATTTACACCAGAAGAGAGAGACTGCATCTCACCAAGCTGTTTATAAAGTGCCTCAAGCCTTTCGCTTATATTTTGAAACGATTGCCCCAGCCTTGTCTCCAATGTATTATGTAGCTTTTCATCAACTGTTGCCCTTATCTCATCAAGCTTTTTATTATTGTCATTTTGAATAACCTGAAGTTTATTCTCAACTGACTGCCTTATCTTCTCAAGACCATCAGAATTCGTCCTTAGAAGTTCCAAAAGCTTTCCTACAACCATCTCGAGCTGATCCTTTTGAAGATTGCCAATACTGCTTATCTGCCTATTAAGGCTATCAGTCATATTTAAAATATTCTGCCCTATCTCCTGCCTGTTTTGATATGAAATTTTGCTGTTTTCTTCCCTGTTTTTACTCATCTCATCTCTGAAGGTGCCTTCGAGCCTATTTTGCATAGAATCAAACATCTGCTTAAAATAATTTGAATCGAAACCATTTGTTTTTGACCTAGTAAGAAGCATAATTTGAAGTATAACGACAAGGATTAAAAGAATAATTATTAAAGTTTCCATTTCCCCACCCCCAATAAGTTTGTCGGTTTATTTATTTCTTTTTCTTATGTAATAATTCAAATTTTTGACCTTTCTTGTATATTTTGCTTAATAACGTTTCCTGCTGACAAATGCTGCTATTGTCAACAATCTTATTTTTCATTTCCATCCCCACTTTTCTTAAGTTGAAAATTGTTACAAATATATAGTAGCACAACAATAATGTTTTAAAAATGGGTGTTTTTGAAATTTTAAAGGAAACAAAAGAGCCCTAAAACTAGGACTCTTTTGTTTCCTTCTCTTTTACCAAGGAAAATATATTTATCATTGGCAGCTTAACTGGCGGATTTATACCCGAAAGTGCCGACACACTTAAAATATAAGATCTTGAAAGTTGGGATAACATTGTAGTTCCATTTATTTTGAGCATTCTTTCAAAATCGACATTATTCATTTTTCCTTTATTTCCTACAAAAGCACCTTCTATAGTCAAATTAATTTTGAAAAGAATTGAATTTTTAGCCTTTGCCTTTACACAAACGAGAAATTCAATAATCCCAAAAAACTTTTCTTCATCCTCTTCTATATTTAAGATATTGTAATCAAATTCATAAGATAAGTTAACCCTTTCATTTTTTTTGGAGACTTGCTTAGTTTCAAGAGAAAAATTAGAAACCCTACTACCAGCAAACTGAAAATCAGCTAATATATTATTTGAATCAATCATGCATTTTTCACCAACTTTTCAAAAAATTCTGTATTGATGTCTTCATTCTGAACAGTTATTTCATCCCATACATCAGCTTGAGCTAAATCTTTCTCTTCTAAAACTACATCTAATTTCCATCCAAGTTTTTTAGATATCTTCCAGAGTTGTTCAATTGTAGGATTATACTCACCGCTTTCAAGTTTTGAAACCATAGATTGCTTCATTCCTAAAATTTCAGCTAACTGTTTTTGAGTTAATCCTTTGTTCATCCTGTAATCAAATATTTTCATCGCAATTTCATATAAAATATCGTCTAATTCGAATCTTTCCTTTGTCTCTTCATCAACAGTTTCATTAATAAAATCCCAAGCATTTGATAGTTTCTTGTTTCCCATTATTATTCACCTCAACAAATCACTAATTTCTTCAAACCTCTTATTAGCCTGAACAATTGCTTCCTTATAATCTTTCTTGCTTTTTTCTTCAAAAGAACATAATAATATGGCAATATTTTTTCTATTATCATCTGTGAATTTGAAAATTATTCTTAAATTTTTTAGGCTTTTAAATCTCATCGCATATAATCCATTAGTATTTTTTAAAATCTCAAACCAATCAAATTTTTGATAACACTCCGTTCCTCGCTCTTCTAAAAATTTTAATCTTTGTCTATATAAGCTATTAAATTTTTGCTTAAATCCACTTTTTTCAAGAATATCCATTAACTCCTCTTGGCACTTTTGGTGTATTAATATTTTGTGGGTATTAAATTGTTCAGGATAGATAATGTTGCCTATAACATACATATATTTAATCCTCACCAATATTATATTACTTATAGGTTATATTTGCAACTTTTTTGTGCAATATTATTGCCTATAAGTTATATTGTCCAAAATTAATATTTTTATGCATTTAAATTGTTATATTTTTTCATATTTATTATATTATAAGTATAATTCTAATTATTTTAATTGTATCATCCTTCAAATTAACGTTGAACGTTGCTCTCTATACCTTAATTGATAAAAAAATTTAATTTTAAGATAAATAAGTGCCAATGTATTACACACAGGCACTTCTAAAATTAAGTTCTTATTTTTTAAAACCTCAACGACAAGCAGCTAAGTCCTCCATCTAACTTTCTGAACTCTGACACATCAACAACTTCAACAATGTATCCTAAATTCTCTATCACTTCTTTAGTCTTAGAGAATCCTTCAGGAACTAATACATGTCCATTTACCCATATGCAGTTTGCTGCATAGGCTTCGTCCTGAGGAACTATAATTTTGTTAAACCCTTCAAATAATGGACTTTCTATAAATTCTCCGCTAACTAATAAGTTATTATTTTCTAAATAAGATACCCCTGTTTTAAGATGTAGGACTTCCTTTAAAGGAACAAATACTGCATCATATCCGTATTTTCTCAATATTTCTTTCATCTGGTTAGCACCATCAAGATTCGTTCTATTTGAAAGTCCTATGTAGAATGTATCGCCAACCATCATTATATCCCCTGCTTCAATTGTCCCTGGTGATTTGATATACTCAATGTTTTCGTAATACTTTTTCAAAACATCTGGAATTGATTTAATTTCTCCCTTTCTGCTCTCTGCACCTGGATTAGTTATAATTGCACATCTTTTTGTCAAAAGAGCCACATCTTCAATAAAACAAGAATCTGGATAGTTTTCATCCGCCTCAAGAACTTCAACCTCTAGCCCACACTTTTTTAATGTATCAACATAGTTTTTATGCTGCTTTATAGCAAGTTCATAGACAGGTTGTCCAAGATTTGCAGTTGTAATGCCATAAATCATTGATTCCCCTGGCTTCTTAACAATAGCATTTTTAAACATTTTTACCCCTCCCCGCAGTTATTAGGTTATTAATAAATATATTCATGGCGTTCAAAAATTATAATATCACCACCCCTTCATAATCAACCTTTAACTTTTTTATACTCCAATTATCCTTAAGGCTCTTTAAAAGGCTGCTCATGTCTTTTTCAAGTTCGTTGTTATCCCTGCCTGTAACTGCCATTATAGTTGAACCCGAACCGCTTATAAATACAGCAAGACTGCCGAGCTCTTCGCTTCTTGACTTGATGTAGTCATAATCATTAATAAGATTTTTTCTGTAATCCTCATGTAGCTTGTCTTTGCATGATATTTTTAGAAGATTTTCATCTCCATTCATGAGTGCATTAATTAGCAGAGAAACCCTTCCTATGTTATACACAGCATCTTTATAATTAATTGTTTTAGGCAAAACAGAACGTGCTTTTTCCGTTGAGACCTCAAAATCAGGAATAAGTGCATAAAAATGAAACTTGTCCGAAACCTTCATATTAGTAAAATAAACTTTGCTATTTTCACATACTGAGGCAGTCATCCCCCCAAACATAGCAGGAGTTACATTGTCAGGGTGGCCTTCTATAGTATTTGCTATGTCCAAAAGCTCCTTCTTAGTAAGTCTTCCTCCTGAAATTTCATTTGCTCCAACCAATCCTCCAACTATACAGGCTGCACTGCTTCCTAGCCCCCTTGAAATTGGGATATCACTCTTTATCCTAATCCTTATTCCCTTTGGTTTGTAATTTACCATTCCAAAAACCTTCTTCATCGACTGATATATTAGATTATTTTCATCGCAATATTCATCTTCACATTCCTCAATTAAAAGACCTTCTTCTATTTCTTCAAACTCCAAATAGCAATATAAGTTTAACGCAATGCCAAGGCAGTCAAACCCCGGACCAATATTAGCTGTTGTTGCTGGAACCCTGACCTTTATCATATCAACCTACCCCTTTAAGTTTAAAATATCCTCTATAGCTCTATATACTCCATCTCTTGAACAAGTTCTCGTATGAATAATATTTTTTTCTTTCAGCTCCCTGATAGCCTTTGGAACTTCATATCCTGTAAATTTTCCTAAATTATCAGCTAAGGTTAGTTCATCTTTTTCTTCATTATTGTTGGTTAATGCTTCATAAACTGTTTTTACAAATTTGTAGGGACTTGCAGTTGAAACAATCACAGTTCTTGAATCATCCCTTGTCTCCTCTTCATAGTTTTTATACACATGATATGCTACAGCAGTGTGCGGATCAATTAAATAGTCAAGTTCATTAAGCACAGTTCTTATTTCTTTTTTAGTATCTTCATCCGATGCGTAACCTGCATAAAACAGCTTTAATTCGTCTTTATATTTTTCTGGAAGTTCATATTTCCCACTCTTTAGCTCATTCATCAAGCGGCATACCAGCTCTTCATCGTTCCCGCATATATCGTATAAGTATCTTTCAAGGTTGCTAGAAACAAGTATGTCCATAGAAGGAGATACTGTAGTATAAAACTTTCTTCTCACATCATAAACCCCGGTTTTGATAAAATCATAGAGTACGTTGTTTTGGTTTGATGCACATATGAGCCTATTAATTTTCAGCCCCATCTTTTTTGCATAATAGGCAGCAAGTATATTGCCAAAGTTTCCAGTTGGAACAGCTGCATTTATTCCTTCTCCCTTTTGTATACTCCCATTTCTGATAAGAGTAATATATGCATAGAAATAATAAACAATCTGTGGAAAGAGTCTTCCTATGTTAATTGAGTTTGCAGAAGAGAAAATATATCCCTTTTCTTTTAAAACCCTGTTAAACCCCCTATCGTTAAATACCTCTTTTACTGCCCTTTGGGCATCATCAAAATTACCCTCAATTGCTACAACATATGTGTTTTTACCCTCTTGAGTAACCATCTGAAGCCTTTGAACCTGGCTTACCCCTTCCTTAGGGTAGAAAACAATAATTTTAACCCCTTTAACATCCTTAAAGGCCTCAAGTGCAGCCTTTCCAGTATCTCCCGATGTTGCTGTAAGTATTACAATCTCCTCCCTTACTCCTGTTTTTTCAGATGCCACTTTTAAAAGGTGAGGGAAAATGGAAAGTGCCATATCCTTAAAGGCAAGTGTCCTTCCATGAAATAGTTCAAGAAAAGATACCTTTCCCTTTTCAACTAATGGAGCAATTAAAGGAGAATCGAATTTGTCATCATAGGCATTGTTTATACAGTGTAAAAGTTCTTCATCAAAAAAATCGGTGAAATATTTTTTTAATATATAAAAAGCAAGTTGTTTATAATTCATTTTCAGAATTTCTTCTAAATCAACCTCTGGAAATTCCATTGGAACGAATAAGCCTCCATCATCTGCAATACCCTTCACTAATGCTTCCGATGGCTCAACAAGGATGTTGCTTCTTGTGCTCTTAAATTTCATGCTACCCCTCCAAATTCATAATTTTCTTAAAATTATAACATAAAATATTCCCTGTGTAGAATGTAATTTTACACAGGGAATAAAATATTAATCTAAAAAGCTGATTTGCTTTATATTTGTTTCCTCCTCAACTTCATGCCATCCTATAAGTGAAGGGGAGTTTTTATTATGCTCTTTAATTTTCTTTTCTACTATAGAATCTGCACGGTTAGCATAGCAATATAGGCATTTATGAAGGCAGGTATCAAATTCACCAATATCTTTACTCATAATACATCCACATTGTTTACGCTGCCCTGAATCTTTTTTGTTGGCTACGTTAATTCCAAAAACCCTTTTTATATAATCATCATCTATACATTTTCCATGTAAAATTCCTTCACTTTCCATGTTGATTTCTTCAGCACAGCTATATATTTGAAGATTATTAGTTTTAGCTATTTCGGCAATATTTTTGATAAATTTTCTAAATCTAGGATGATGTTCAACATCCTCAATTAAGTTTATTCCAGCTTTTTTTAGTCTTGATAATGCTCCTCTGTAATCGTCAAATATACTTATTACTGCCCTTTCAGTGTAATTTGAAAGATCATTAATTAATTTGTAAAAATTCCTAATATGAAATTCAAAGTCTGTTATATCAGTAGGAAAAGCATTTGAATTAAAGGATTATGATAGTTTGGAGCCTTTTCATTGTCAAACCTCAAGCTCCTCAAGTCACACAAGTTATCCCTTTTGTCAACTTCTTTAATAAGGTCATTGTAAATCTCAAACATTTTTCTTTCAATAAAATCCCTCATAACCATCCCCTTTTAGAAATATTACATTATTATTTATTAAACCAGTTTAAAATTTAGAACAAAAAACTTCACCTGCATAATGCAAGTGAAGTCTTTATGGTTTTACTTTTTCTTGTTTTCATACCAAACTCAAATACAAATCTAATGTCCTGTTTAGCTCATCAATAACAAGGTTTACAAAGTCACTATTATCACCAGTGGTGTGTGCTTTGTCAAGCGCCTCATAGTAAACCACCCTGTTTTCATTTCTTATCACCACAGGTGGATAACCATTTTTCATCAATTCAAAATTTAATAAAAGCCTTGATGTTCTTCCATTCCCATCGATGAAGGGATGAATTCCAACAAATATAATGTGGAGCATTGCTGCTCTTTCAACAGGATGTAGTTTTTGTGCATCGTAGTTATACCAGTTTATAAGCTCCTCCATCTTTTCTTTTACAAGAAAATGTTCAGGTGGTTTGTGTTTCGCTCCAGCAATTATAACGTTCTGATCTCTGTAATTCCCTGCATATTTATCATCTACGCCCTTTAAAATGAGCCTGTGAATATTTTTTATCTGCCACTCTGTTAAAGGCTCATTGTTCCTAATAATATCTTCAAGATAAAGTATGGCATCCCTATGGTTAATTACCTCTAAATGCTCCCTTAATGATTTTCCACCAATCGTTATCCCCTCAAGAACAACCTTGGTTTCCATCAATGTTAACGTATTTCCTTCAATCGCATTTGAATTATACGTCCATTCAAGCAATAAATTTTCCCTTATGCTTTTAACAGTATGCTCTGGTAACGGCCTTTTGCTGTCAAGTAATCTCTTTTTACTATCTATTTTTTCAAACATATAATCACCACCAAATTATTTACATCCCTATTCTTACCCTTTTTACAATATAATAAACAACCTGCGTAAAAACGTAATCGTAAAGGTAAAAAACAACCTGTGAAGCTAAAAATACTATAGCTAAAACAGTATTGTTACTTATAAATATACCCTCAGCTAAAGTGGTTTTTGCAAATAGGTAAATCAGAATCATGCTTAAATTAAAATAGCCATATTTTATAACCCAATGAAGCTTTTTTCCTTCCGCAAAGGATTTTACGACTGGGTAAAAGGATATAGGTAAAAAAGCTATTGTGTAGTTTATATTTGGAATTAGTAAGAAGGATAAAATATCAACTGCAACTATAGTTAAAGCTGCCATACCTATCCCCGAAACTAAAACAGGGATGGAAAGGCCAAAGCTTGCTAATGCTAAGAATGAAAGCTTGCTCTTAGTCATAACCCCGATATATAGAACAACTAAAGTAGCAGCAGCAATTAATCCATTTAAGGTTAATTTTCTTGTATTCACACCATCACCCCTTCAGCAGCAGGATATAAAGTCCCCTCCACAGCATTCACAAAGGCAGTCGGTACAGTATAGCCAAGCACAAATCTGGCAGCAATCATCATTATCTCTTCTTGGCGCGTTATAATACTGAGTGTTGTAGTTTCTATAACTGTTATTCAACCTGTTTAGAGCATCCCTGTATTCTTCGTTATAAGGATTCATTTCAGCTGCCCTTTTTATATAACTGTATCCTTGCGAATAGTTTCCTCTATTTACATATATAATCCCCATAAGGTAAAACCATTCATCATTTCTATTGTTTATCTTGTTTAGTTCCCTTTCGGCAGCATAAAAATCGTTTCTCATGATATAGTCTCTAACAGTTTGGAATTCTGAATATCCACCGTATGAGTAACTTCCTGATGAATATGTTCCCTGTCCATGATTTTTAAGAAGATATTCATACGCTTCGTTTATTTCCCTTAATTTTTCCTCGGCAAGCTCCCTTAGAGGATTGTCCTGATATTTGTCAGGATGATATTTTTTAACCTGCTCCCTATATGCTCTCTTTATCTCCTCTAATGAAGCGTTCTCCCTCACACCCAAAACCTCGTATGGATTTCTCATTTTTGTTTTCCCCCTTTAATACCTTTTCTGTTTTATCTGCAAGTCCTAAATAAACTATGTTATCAAGAATTCCTTTATTCTTTTTAAAATCCAACAACTCATATGCCTTGGTTATATTTTCAAGGTAGCTGTATAGAGTAAACCTTACGGTATCCTCATCAAAGTCTAATTTTAATGGGTTATATTCACCACTTTTTAAATCTCTTTTCAAGTCATCAAGTGCATCTATTACATATATCCATCTTCCTAAATTATACCCAAAATATTTTAGTGCGATAGTTCTTTTGTCATCAAAAACATCAAATAAAGTTTCAGTAATCTTTCCAAAATGATGACTAAGTTTATCTATATCAGATGTATTCTGTCTTTCAAGCTTAGTTATCTCAAAAAGATGTTTATCTATTTCCTCAACTTTACTCTTTATGCCATCCTCATCTTTAAGGCGGATAATCTTTGAAAGGATTAAGTATAAATAGTTCTTTTCATCATAATAATTATCCAGCAGCTTCCTGTTTGCCAGAAGGACATTTATTATAGCACCATATTTTATGAATTCATTTGAATAATACTTAACCCTTTTAATAGTATATGGACAAAATCTTCTTTTAGGATAGTCCTTTTCAAATTCTAATGATGATAGCAAAAGAGCTAAAAAAGTTACATCGTAGTTTAAAAGGTATTTTGATGGATAATTTATTTTCCCAAGCACTGTGCATATTCCGCAATAATATCCCCTAAATATTTCAAATTCCTTAACTTTAAGTTCATCCTTAATAGGAGTTACATAACCAAACATAGTCCACCTTCTTCCTGATAATTTTACCTTATCAGAATTCAATTAAAGTTTCAATACGCACTCACAAAAAGGTGCAGTTTGAACTGCACCCTAAGCACTTTTCTCAATTTTTTTATTTATACTATCCTCAAGCAAAAACTGAGTATATCTGATTAAAACATATAAAACCATTATCACTGCAAATATCTCTAGAAATTTAGAATAGTTTGATAAGAACATCATACCCTTTCCCATTTTCATCAAATAGGCATTTGTCATCTTCATAGCCACAGCTGTTATGACAAATGGAAACGTAAATGAAGAATAGCTGGGATAGAATTTTAGCTTTAACATTTTAGGAAGATTTAATAAAACAAAAACAAACATTATTATAGAAATAAATGCCAAGAACAATATGATACTAATGTTTTTTTCTTGGAAGGAATTAAAGTATCCTGCAAGGCAGAGGTTTGCAGGCGCTGCCATGATGGTAAGTGTAGGAACTGCAGGCTCTGGAATATCCCTATGTTTGATTAATCTATAAATAATAACGGGTAATAATATTAGATAGGCAGCAAAACCAAACCAAAACAGTCCTTGACCTAAACTCTCCATTTTAAATGACGAAGATGTTAATGCGCCAGCAACAATTCCTACATATACCACGAAATAACTTGCAAATACTTTCTTTATGCTGAATGTTAATATATATTTTTTAGTAAAATATATTATATACACCGAATGAAGCATAATAGCTGTCAACCAAATTACAAATCCTATCTTTTCTGAAAATGGCTTAATGTATGTCGATAATACCATAAGACCCATGAAAAATGTGGGAGTAACGCTCGCTATGACTGGGTTCTCCAAATCTTTTATAATTTCTTTTGGCATCTTTAATATTTTTATCAATAATAAGAGCAAAATTGCAACAGATATTGTGCCGAGTATATTTTTATATAAAATATTGTATGATGAAAGTAAATTTCCTAAAGAAGCAAGAGCCAGCATCAATCCAGCTATAGGTAGCGGTGTTTTTTTGATTATTCGATTCATACTTCCACCTCAGTGCCAAATCTTTCGTTGATATTTAAAGCAATTTCATCATCCTCTAAAAATTTTTCAGCAATCCAAGCTGCAACTTCTCCTGTTATTCTAACGCAATGAGCCTTTCTTTCAGGACTTGTAAATTCGTAATTCTTTACAAGGACTCTGCAGCATGTGCTTCCATATAAATCTTTTATATGGTTGTGAAGTTCGGCCGAGATTGGGAACATCTTATCATTCATAGGCTCGCCATGTATTCTACCATAAGCCATTCCAAGTGCCATTGCCCCTCCACTGACAGCACCGCAAAGGCAGCCCGATTTTCCAAGCCCTATTGGAAACGCCGATGCCATTTTTACAATATTTTTATCATATGGCCAGCCCAATAGTTCATTAATAGTATGAACAACCGACTCTGAACAGAAAAACTCTCCCCTTTGAAAATATCCTTCCGCCTTTTGACGAACTAAATCAATTATAACTTGCTTGTCCATATCAATACCCCCTTATTTTTTCACAAGAATAATTATATCACATAAAATACTACAATTATTTTTGACTTATCAATAAATACATGCTAAAGGATAGATAAAAACTATTGCTAAATTGTAATATTTGTTAAATTGTAATATAATATAGATTGTTAAAATATTATCTGATTGGGGTGGAAAAAATGACAAAACAAAGAATTTGGAAAGGTTTTTGGCAGCTTGCAGATCCTAAAATCTGGATAGCTTCTACAATCCCTATGCTTGTTGGTGGTTTGTTTGCCTATACTCAAGAAGGAAAATTCAATTTATTTTGGTTTTTGGTTTCATTAATTGGTGTTTATCTTATTGAAATCAGCAAAAACGCAACAAATGAAGTTATAGATTATCTTTCAGGTGCCGATAGATTTGTTGAGGGCGATAAGAGGACTCCATTTAGCGGAGGAAAAAAAACTATCGTCGATGGAATATTAACTGTCAGTGAAGCTAAATGGATAGCCGGTTTAACTCTTTTAGCTGCATGCATAATAGGATTAATTATAGTATTCTTTTGGGAGTTTAATGTATTATATGTAGGGCTTTTCGGTGTATTAATTGCAACCTTTTACACACTTCCACCTCTAAAGCTTGCCTATAGAGGTCTTGGTGAATTAGCTGTTGGATTTACATTTGGGACATTGATAACATCAGGAATATATATTGCAATGGCACACAATTTTGACTATAAAGTAATACTTTTATCTCTTCCAATTGGATTTTTAATCACTAATGTTTTATGGATTAACGAATTCCCGGACTATGAAGCAGACCTTAAGGCCGGAAAGAAAAATTGGGTTGTAAGGCTTGGAAAGAAAAAGGCTGCAACTATATACGCCATTCTTTTTGCACTTTCATATTTATCATTTATAGCAATAAGCATAGTCTTAAAAAACCCATTTTATTTACTGGCATTCTTAACTTTACCGATTTCAATTACCGCTGTTAAAATTGCTAAAAGGTATTACGATGATATTCCAAACTTAATAGCAGCAAATGCAAAGACCGTTCAGTTATATATGCTGACAGGGGTTATTATGATTATAGCTAACATATTAAAAAGGTAGGCTCAAAGCCTACCTAAAATTCTTTGCAAATAGTGCCGCTCCAATGGAGCCTGCATATCTTCCTAATTTGTGTGAATATACTTGTTTACCAAGTTTTTTCTTTAGCTTTTCAATTATAAGTTCATTTTGACACAAACCTCCGGATAAAAAATACTTATCAAATGGAGAAGATTTTTGAATCATTGTATATACTTTGTTGACAACAGATTCAACTACACCAGCACAAATATTTTCTCTTTTTATTCCGTTACCAATTAAACTTATTATTTCAGATTCAGCAAAAACAGTGCACATGGAGGATATCGCTACAGCTTCACCCATTTTTGCAAAACTAAACATTTCTTCAAGAGACAGCCCAAGTGTATTTGCCATGAGTTCTAAAAACCTTCCTGTCCCTGCTGCACATTTATCGTTCATTAAAAAGGATTTAACTTGTCCTCCCTTTAACTCTATTATTTTAGTGTCCTGTCCGCCTATGTCTACAACAGTTAAATCTTCTCCTGTTAAATAATGAACACCTTTTCCATGGCAACTTATTTCTGTTACAGTTTTATGTGCATAAGGAACAGATACTCTTCCATAGCCCGTTGCAACTATTTTTGCATTACAATAATCAACATCTATCTCTTTAAGCCTATTTTCAATCAGAATTGCCGTTTCTTTGCTATTCCATCCAGTTGGCATAACAAAATTGTAGAATATTTCATCCTCTTTGAATACCGTAATCTTGGATGCGGTTGAACCCATATCTATTCCTATATAGAACATAACGTCACCTTCACTTATAAAAGCTTTTTATTTCTTTATCTAAGGTGAAAAATCCTAAAACCTCCACTTTCTTTTCCTCTACAAGCCTTTTAATTTCATCTTCATCATTTTTTTCATACATTATTGAAATTCCACAGCAAGTAGAAAGCTCTCTTGGAGTTGGAGAAATAGTGTGTTTTATCCCTGAATCTTTTAATATTGAGCTTAACCTGAGTCCGTTATTGTAAGAAGTAAAGAGAATATAATTTCTCATCATACCACCTTAAATCATTTCAAGGAATGCTTCAACTCTTGTCTTTATTTGTCCTGAATCTTCTGTAGAATAATCAGTTTCAATCAGAATTAGTGGAATGTTTTCCTTTTTTAATGCTTCTTCAACTTTTTTATATTCAACAGAATATGGTTGGCAGAAGGATAAGTTGTAGTAGATTACTCCATCAGCTTTGTATTCCTTTGCATATTTTATAATATCCTCAACTCTTCCTGTGTTTGGAGTAAAGCATGCACAGTTTATTCCCATATATCTATCAGCAATATTTGAAATTAAATCATCAATAGTTTCCCCTTCTTCAGAAACTTCTCTTTCAAAATATCTTGTTCCTGTGCAGGTTTCTTCAACAACTATTTGAGCATCTAGGTTTTCTACAATGTAATGCAGTTTCCAGTTAGGAATAGCCATTGGGGTTCCTGTAACCATTACTCTCTTTTTATTGTTAGGTTTTAAATTTTTTATTCTTTCTTCAAGTTCATCACACAGTTTATTTACATTTTCAGTAAACCTTTCTATATCATCATAGAAGGCTATTTGTGAAATTAAGAGTGCATCAAGCCCTGAAATAGGCGATGGTGTGTATTTTCTTAAGTCATATAATCTTTTTAGTGCTCTTCTTTTTTTGTTGATTAGCTTAATTGAATTTAATAGATTCTCATAAGTTAACTTGTTTCCAGTTAATTCTTCTAACTTTTCAATAAAGTATTTTACTTCTTCCTCCCATTTTTCAATGTCCTTTGATCTTTTCATTTGTGGCATATCCATAACATGAACAGGTGTATAATCGTTTAAGATTTCCCATGCCTTTTTCTTTCCATCGCATGTTGTCTCACCAACCAAAAGGTCGCATGATTGGAAATATGGGCAGGTTGCACTAATCTTTGCTCCAACAAGTGCTTTTATAAGAGGGCACAAGTTTCTTGGAAGAATCTTCTCTCCATCTTCAATCCAGAATTGTGACCCGCCGCAAAGTCCAACGCCTATTGCTCCTAATGCATTTATTATTTCATCTGGAACATAAACGCAAAATGTTCCAAGAACCTTTCCGCCATTTTCTCTGTGCCTACTTAACTCTTCGATTCTAAGCCCATGAACTTCTGAAATTACAAAGTTGAAATAGTTCATTCCATCAGGCCTGTTATCCTGAGTAAGATATGTTGCTCCATAAAGCTCCGGCAAAACAGCACAAAGAGCATCATGCTTTTCAAGGTCCATGCCAAGTGACTCCCACATTTTTCTATAGTCTCCCATAACAATACCCCCTAAATTTTTATTATAATTAAATTATATCAGCTATAAAATTTCAAAATGTTTTGATTTTTCTATGAATATTTGTGTTAGTATTAATAAAAACTATATTATTTCTACCTATATAAATCACATCTCTTACTAAATTTAAAAATATAAAAAAGAGAGTAGGTCAACCTACTAACCTACTCCTAATTCAATATATATCAAAGGGGGGTTATTTTTCCTTTAATCTAAAAACACGACTTCTAAAGTCACCATTTAAATACGGTATGCTTATTCCAACATTCATAAGCTCATCTCCACCATATACTGAGCCAGTTTCAATAATTTCATATTTTCTATTTCCATCAAGTCCCTTAAGTCTTAATATTCTCAATGGGACATTGGCTTCTCCAAGAACTCTAAAATAAAAAGCAATAGCTTCAGTTTTATCCTTTGAGACAAATATCCACGCTGCTTCATTTGTTTCAAATGGATTTATAATCCTGTAAAAATCTCCAAACTGAATGAGTCTTCTAATATCTTTATATAACTTTATCTGTTCTTTTACTTTTAGTTTTTCTTCATCAGTAAGCTTTGTCAAATCTAGTTCATATCCAAAATTGCCAGACATCGCCACATGTCCTCTTATATCAATAGATGCCCCTCTTCCGACTTGATGATTTGGAATTGCTGAAACATGTGCTCCCATCGTTATTATAGGATACACAATGCTTGTTCCATATTGTATCTTTAACCTTGAAATTGCATCTGTGTTATCACTTGTCCATGTTTGCGGCATATAATAGAGCATTCCTGGGTCAAATCTCCCTCCACCTCCCGAACAACCCTCAAATAATATGTTTGGGAAGGCAGATGTTAATTCCTCTAAAACCCTGTAAAGCCCTAGCATATATCTATGTGCCGTCTCTCTTTGCCTTTCACCTGGCAATGTTTTTGAACCAATTTCCGTCATATGACGATTCATATCCCATTTTACATAATTAATCGGGGCTGAGGATAAAACTTCTGAAATCATTTTAATTACTTCATCACATACTTCCTTCCTTGATAAATCAAGAATTAACTGATTCCTACCAACAGAAGGTTTTCTATTTGGCACATGTAAAAACCAATCTGGGTGTTTCCTAAACAGTTCACTATCCTCCGAAACCATTTCTGGCTCTACCCATAATCCAAATTTCATTCCCAAATTGTGAACCTTGTCCACTATATCCTTAAGCCCATAGGGTAGCTTACGTTTATTTACAAACCAATCTCCAAGAGAAGATTTATCGTCATCCCTTCTGCTAAACCATCCATCGTCCAGCACAAAAAGTTCAATACCTAACTCCTTTGCACTTTTTGCAATGTTCTCAATCTTTTCTGCATTAAAATCAAAGTATGTCGCCTCCCAGTTGTTTATTAGAATAGGACGTTCCCTGTCTCTATAAACGCCTCTGCATAATCTTGTCCGATATAAATCATGATAAATTCTTGACATCTCTCCTAATCCATTTGAAGAATATACAAGAACAACTTCAGGACATTGAAATTCCTCACCAGGCTCTAAAATCCAACTAAAATCAAAGGGATTAATTCCCATTTGAATTCTCGTTGTTTGAAATTGGTCTACCTCTGCCTGAGCTATAAAGTTGCCGCTATATACAAGGTTAAACCCATAAACTTCACCATGATCCTCATCAGCGTTTTTACTCAAGAGTGCAATAAAAGGGTTTTGCTGGTGACTGCTAGCACCACGCCTGCTTTCAATAGACTGAATACCCGTAAACAATGACCTTCTTTCTATATGCCTTTCTCTACAGTGAGCCCCATGAAGGTGCAGAAAGTCAAAATCTGCATTTCTAAAATCAATATTCATACTAAGGGCTCTTAGAATTTTTAACTTCTCATTTCCATTATTAATAAATTTAGCTGTTCTTGTTATGACATTAAAATTCTTATAAACTGTGTATGATAAAATAACTTTTAATTCTATCAAATCATCCACCATGTGAATTTCGATAGTTTCAGCTTCATCATCACTTTCCACATATGTTGCAGGAAGACCTTCAAGCTTTGGCTTTCCTTTAAAAATTCTGTGTTTTTTATATCTTAAATCGGTTATAGTCGAACCATTTTCAAGTTGTATTTGATATGCAGGCGAACGAAAATCTGTATTTCCATAAGCAGGATACTCCTGCGGAAGCGTATCTAGTGAAAAAGTTCTATCATCTTCGTATGGGTTTGGTGAAAAACCCCTGTCAAGATAAATCAAGTCATCAGGAATATTATATTCCTTTATGGCCTTTCCAAAGTAAATGTGGGCTAGGTAACCATCTCTAATAATCCTCATTATATAGCTTGTATCTTTTGCCTTTAAATGAAAAACCTTTTTTTCTGAATCAAAATATATGTTAGTAAACTCTGAAAGCATAATTAACCTCCCGAAATCTATTGCTTAACAGCTCCTTGTGTTACACCGTTTATTATCCATTTTTGAGCAAATATATAAACAACAATCATTGGTGATAATGCCATCAAATACGATGCAAATGCCAAGTTATAGTTTGTTCCAAATTCTGATTGAAATACATATTGTGCTAGAGGCAGGGTTATATGCGATGGGTCGTTTAATATTATAAGTGGCAGCATAAAGTCATTCCAAGCCCAGAGACAGGTTAAGATCGCAACTGTTGCATTTATTGGAGACATGAGAGGAAAGATTATTTTCCAAAACGTTGTCCATGTTCCACATCCATCAACAATCGCAGCTTCCTCAAGAGCCCTTGGTATTGACCGTATATATCCAACATAAATAAATATATTAAAAGCAATACCATAAACTACATAAAGAAATGCTAAACCATTAGGATTGTTCATTCCTAAATCTGATGTTTGTTTAACTATTGGAAGCATAATAATTGGGAAAGGAACAAATAAAGCACTAACAAAATAATAATATAAAAACTTAAAAAATTTGCTTTTATTCATATTTCTTGCGATTACATATGCAACCATTGAATTTGTTATTATTGTAAAAGCAACTGATATTAATGTAATATATGCACTATTTTTAAATGCATGAAAAAAATTCGTTGCTTTTATTGCCTTAGTAAAATTCTCAAAGTGTAATCCAATAGGAAAGGAAAGTACAGAATCAGCAAGCTCCTTTGGTGTCTTTAGTGCAATTGATATCGCTAAATATAATGGTAACAAAATAACAAGGGAACCAAGTGCAATTAAAATTGTAACAATCCAGTTAGTCTTTTTATTCATTACATATCCATCTCCCGTTTTTGTAAAAATTTAATTTGAAATACTGAAATAATAATTATAAACATAAAATAGATAACTGAGTTGGCTGATTGGTATGCGAACTCTCCTCCTGCAAATCCTGAACGATAAATCAATAAAGATATTGATTCGGTTGCACGGCCAGGGCCTCCGCTTGTTAATGACATTACATGGTCGAATACCATTAAGAAATTTTTCATTGCAAGAACCATGTTAATAGTAAAGAAGGGTGCTATTACTGGAAAAGTAACATTCCAAAATTCTTGAAATTTATTAGCACCGTCAAGGCTTGCAGCCTCGTAAAGCTCTTCAGGCACTGTTTGAAGTCCTGAAAGATATAAAATCGTATTAAGCGCACTAGCCTGCCATACTGCGACAATGACTACTCCAATCCAAGCGAATTTTTGATTTCCAAGTATATTTGATTTTAATAGTTCTATACCTAATTTTGTTCCTAGGGCTGGAATTACATAAGCAAAGATGTAGTTAAATATAAAACCAACGATAAGAATGCTTAATACATTTGGAAGAAAATACACTGCCCTAAAAAAATTTTTAAATTTAATTTTTGTGTTAAGACCCATTGCAAGTAGAAGACTGATAATATTAACAAGAATAGTTGAAACCAATGCAAATTTAAATGTAAATATATACGAATTCCATACGTTTTTATCCCCTATAAGATTTAAATAATTTCTCAAACCAACGAACTTGTAATCCAGGCTAAGTCCATCCCAATTTGTAAAGGAATAATATATACCCTTTAATACTGGAAATGTATGAAAGGCGGCAAACAAGACTACAGCTGGTATAGTCATTAAATATATTGCAATATCTATTTTTCTTTTATGGTGCTTTTTTTGTAAAATTGTGTTCTCTTTTAACGATGTAATACTTTTCTGATTCATAGAATGCCTCCTTATTTAAAAGAAATCGAGCTAATGCTCGATCTCCTTTAAAGCATAATCATTTGCGGGTTTGAGCTTTATCCCATTCATTATCAAGTGTTGTCAAGAATGCGTCTACATTCTTATCAAGCACAAGCTGTTGAAGCTGTCTATCAAGTGCCATTGAATTTGGAACATAATGGTCTGGGAAATCTACTATTAATCCATTGTTGAAACTATCCTTCAACCCCTCAAGATCTTTGTCTTCCTTTACAACCCCTTGAATAGCTGAAAATGCGTTTTGTTCTGAAAGATATTCCTTAGCTATATCTTCTCTAAGTAGGAAATTAACAAATTTTCTTGCTGCTTCAGGGTTTTTTGATGTTTTTGAAATCGCAAAAAGCAAATCAACCCCTGAAACCACTTTATTCTTAGATGGATCATTAGTTACAGGATATGGGAAAACACCAAGTTCAATATCTGGGTTTGCCTTTTTAATTTCAGGAATAGCCCATATTCCTTGAAGATACATTACCGACTCACCTTTTGCAAACGCTATATTTCCATCTACATATCCTTTTCCAAAATTATCATTATGTCCATATTCAACTAATTTTAAGAATTTATCAGCAGCTTCCTTATAACGTTCTTTAAATGTTGTTTTTCCTTCTCTTCTTTCAGCAAAGAAACTATCCCCCTGTGTATCAGCTGCAAGAACATTAAATGCTGGTAGGGTTGTCCATGAATCTTTAAATGTGAAATAAAAAGGTATTTTACCTGCCTTCTTTGTTTTTTCTGCAACAGCTATAAACTCGTCCCATGTTTTTGGAACAGTAAGTCCAAGTTCATTAAATAATTTTTTATTGTATATTACCGCATTTGCATTAACCGCATATGGAATTGCATAGACTTTATCTAAACCGCTTATATCCTTAAGCATTTGAACATATTGTGGATGTATTTTTTGTAGTTCCTGAGAATCTGTTAAATCTTCAAAGGCACCTGCCTTTGCAAGATCTGCATAAGTTACATCTCCACCTACAGATACAATATCTGGGACATCCCTTTTTGCCATTCGTGTTCTAAGAACAGTTGAAGCTTCTGGTGGATTTGATTGAACTACATCAATATCAGGATTTTCCTGTTCAAATTTTTGAATGAGCTTTTCAAAAGTTTCTTTTGCTTCTTGCTTGTATTGAAAAAATTCTATTTTAACCTTTTCACCTGTTCCTTGTGAAGATGTTTCTGTAGCATTCTTTTTTGTGCATCCATTAAAAATGGATACAACGAAAATTAATGTAATAATTAAGGACATTATCTTTTTCATACATAATCCTCCTAATTAACATCTTGCGAACTAATTGATTTTGGTATAAAATTACTTAAGCACAATTTTTATAATTTTTTATTATTTTTGCCTTTTTAAAGGCATTTTTTTTATATCTTTCATAAACCACCCCCATTAATTTTGTTTATAGCTAAGCATCAATAAAGATGCCTAATTTTAACTATAGAAAATATAGCCAGAATAATCACTGTCATTACCACCGCAACTTTTTCTTATAATAAGTTTTGTAGGCACAACTACTTGAATGGGAATTTCTCTACCCCTTGCTCTTTCTAGTAACAATTTAACGGCAGCTTTTCCCATCTCTTCAGTATATGTCTTTACAGTCGTCAAAGGAGGATTTAAATAAGCCGCAGATTCAATATCATCAAAGCTTATAATAGCTACATCGTCTGGAACATTGATATTTGCCTCATGGAGTGCATGTAATGCACCTGTGCTCATAGGATCGCTTGCAATTATAAAAGCACTTGGTAAACTTCCATTTTCTATTGCTCCTTTCATTGCTTTATAACCACCAGAAGGATTCCAATCCCCAATATAAATATTTCTTTCACTATATAGCCCTAATTCCTTCATCTTTTTCCTGTAGACTTGCAATCGAACATCTTCAATTTCTATAACCTCATTTGAAGTAATTCTTTTAACTGTTTTCCTTCCACCTATATAACCAATCTCTTTATGTCCCATACTAACAAGATAATCTATTACATTTTCTGTTGCCTTCTCAAAGCTCGAAATAACAGAATCATATTCATCTATTTCATATGCATGGTCAACAAATACAACGTTTCTGTTATTATATAAATTTTTGAAATCTTTTGCTTCAATGCCTCCTACAACAATCAATCCATCAAATTCATTCAAGTCAAAATTAAATTTATTTCCGTCGAGTCTAACAATACTCGAAATATTAATAAACTTTTCACTGCATTCCTTTTCAATTCCCTGCCTTATTGACAAAAAATAAGGGTCGTTTGCTTCATCTTGCTCTGAATAAGCCAGTAAAATGCCTATATTCAATGCATTTTCAACTTTATCATCTTGCTTTTTTACATCTCTTTTTCTAAGAGGTTTATATCCTAATTCATCTACTATTTTTAATATTTTTTCTCTTGTTTCATCTGATACCGAGAGAGTTTTATCGTTGTTTAAAATTCTTGATACTGTTGCTATAGATACATTTGCCTTACGTGCTATATCTCTAATAGTTATCATATCATCACCATTTTCTATTTTATTTTACTAAAATAAGCTCGTTGTTTAACTTTATTTTAGTTAACTTAAGTAAATTATATCAGGAACATTAACTAAAAATCAATACTTTTTTGAAAATTTAATAAATTTAAAAAGGTAGGCTCAAAGCCTACCTTTTTATCTTCCTTCAAAAGCTCTTATATAAAGTTCTTTTATTTCACTTATTAGCGGATATCTTGGGTTAGTTCCTGTGCACTGGTCGTCAAAGGCCTGTTCTGCCATCTCATCTAAAGCTGCATAAAATTTCTTTTCCGAAACTCCAGCTTCCTTAATGGACTTTGGAATATTAACTTTTTCCTTTAATTGTTCTATCGCATTGATTAATAGTTCAACCTTTTCATCCTCATCCTTACCACCAAGTCTTAAATAATCAGCAATCTGTGCATATCTCCACTTAGCATTTGGATACTTATACTGTGGGAATGCAGTCTGCTTTCTTGGATTATCAACTGCATTAAATCTTACAACTTCGCTTATTAAAAGTGCATTTGCAACTCCGTGAGGAATATGGAAGGTTGCACCTAATTTATGCGCCATTGAGTGGCATATTCCAAGGAATGCATTTGCAAAGGCCATACCTGCAATTGTTGAAGCATAGGCAACTTTTTCCCTTGCCTTCTGGTTTGCAGCCCCTTCTGAATAAGCAAGTGGTAGATATTTAAATATAAGCCTTATAGCCTCAAGTGCAAGGCCGTTTGTATATTCAGATGCTAAAACTGAAACATAGGCTTCAATTGCATGTGTAAGTGCATCTATCCCTGATGCGGCAGTAAGTCCCTTTGGCATATTCATCATAAGTTCAGGGTCAACAATCGCCATATCTGGAGTTAATTCATAATCAGCAAGAGGATATTTTACACCAGTTTTTTCGTCAGTTATAACTGCAAAAGGAGTAACTTCTGAACCTGTTCCTGCCGATGTTGGAATAGCAACCATCATAGCCTTTTGTCCAAGTTCTGGGAATTTGTAAATCCTCTTTCTTATATCCATAAATCTTAAAGCTAAATCTTCAAATTTAACTTCAGGATGTTCATACATAACCCACATAATTTTAGCAGCATCCATTGGCGAGCCACCACCAAGGGCAATTATTACATCTGGGTTAAATGATTTCATCAAATCTGCACCCTTTTTAGCAGTAGCTAATGTTGGGTCTGGCTCTACACCAGAAAATACGCTGTATTGTATTCCAACTTCGTCCAACAATTTTGTTACTGCATCAACATATCCTAAATCAAACAACACCTTGTCAGTAACTATGAACGCCCTTTTCTTATTCAAATCCTTTAGCTCACTAAGAGCAGTTGCAAGGCAGCCATATTTAAAGTAAATCTTTTCAGGAACCCTAAACCAAAGCATGTTTTCTCTCCTCTCAGCTACGCTCTTGATATTTAAAAGATGCTTAACACCTACATTTTCTGAAACTGAGTTTCCGCCCCATGAACCGCAGCCAAGAGTTAATGATGGCTCGAGCCTGAAGTTGTATATATCTCCAATAGCACCCTGTGAAGCTGGCATGTTAATAATAACTCTTCCCGTCTTCATAGCTGCACTGAATTTTTCAACTCTGTCCTTGCTCTTTATAGTGTCTGTATATAAAACTGATGTGTGCCCAAATCCGCCGTGCTTTACTAAATCCACTGCCTTATTAAGAGCTTCATCAAAGTTTTCAGCTCTATACATTGCAAGGACTGGTGACAATTTTTCAAATGAGAACGGCTCACTAAGTCCTATATTTTCTACTTCTCCGATTATTATTCTTGTATCTTCTGGAATAGTAATTTCTGCCATTTCAGCAATTTTAAGAGGGCTCTGACCAACTATATTTGCATTAATATGACCATTGACCAATATTATTTTTCTAACCTTATCAACTTCGTCACCCTTTAAAAAGTATGCACCTCTTTCTTCAAACTCCTTTTTAACTTCATCATAAACTTTATCTACTACAACGACAGCTTGTTCTGAAGCACATATAACACCGTTATCAAAGCTCTTTGAGAGGAGTATCGAGTTAACAGCCATTTTAATATGGGCTGTTTCATCTATTATCGCAGGGGTATTACCCGAGCCAACACCAATTGCAGGTTTTCCTGATGAATAAGCAGCCTTAACCATTCCAGGACCACCTGTTGCAAGAATGTAATCGCATTCGCTCATCAAAAGCTGTGATTTTTCAACTGATGGTTCTTCAATCCATCCTATAATATTTTTAGGTGCTCCAGCCTTAACAGCTGCTTCTAAAACAATTCTTGCAGCCTCAACCGTTGATTTTTTGGCACGTGGATGTGGTGAGAAAATAATACCGTTTCTTGTCTTAAGCGCTAATAGTGCCTTAAATATTGTAGTGGAAGTTGGGTTTGTTGTTGGAACAACCGCAGCGATTACACCAATAGGTTCTGCAATCTTCATTATTCCTGCTGCCTCATCCTTTTCAATAACTCCGCAAGTCTTTTCGTCCTTATATTTGTTGTAAATATACTCTGAAGCAAAATGATTCTTAACAACCTTATCCTCAACTATTCCCATTCCTGTTTCTTCAACAGCCATTTTTGCAAGATAGATTCTTGCATCATTAGCAGCCATAGCAGCTGCTCTAAATATTTCATCAACTTTTTCCTGCGAAAAATTTGAGTATTCTTCCTGGGATTTTCTAACTTCATTTATTTTTTGAAGTAAATCTTCATGAATTGTAATTGACATACACAACACCTCTTTGTTAATATTTTAACTATTATGGTCAATAAAAAAGGTTAACCAATACCAATATGATTATGCTTTCATTAGTATTTCGCTAAGAAAGCAGCCATTTTTAAGGAAAAATGCGGCGCCACACCATGCATAATGATTTGCATTGCTTGTTATTTATTTCACAATCTTATTATAAAACATATTCTAAAATAATGCAATACCTTCTGTAAAAATTTTTTATTTTACATAGTATTTATAACGCTTAAAAGAGACATAGAAAAAACCCCATGTCAAAACTTTTCATGGGGTCAATGTCAGACTAATCTTTCAATAAGAGGTGATATGAAAATTATAATGGATAAAGTCACTATAAACGCAACTGTTATCCAAATGATTACATTTTGTGTTTTGCTGTTTGTATATTCCCCCATTACCTCTTTTTTATTGGTCAAAATAACCATAAAAATCAATATAACTGGGGACAACATACCTGCCATCTGCTGAGTTGCAAGCATTATTCCAACAAGGGATAAGTTTGGAATAAGGACTATTACTGCGCTTAATATTATCATACCTGCAAATATTCCATAGAATATGGGAGCTTCTTTGTATTCATTGTCAAGTCCTCTCTCAAATCCAAAGGCCTCGCATATTGCATATGTGGTCGAGAGAGGTATTATTGCAATTGCAAGAGCTGACGCTCCAAATAGACCAAGTCCAAATAGAGCTGAAGCGTAGTTTCCTGCAAGCGGCTTTAGTGCAAGGGCAGCTTGTTCAGCATTTTCTATATGAATGCCATTTTTGTATAAAGTTATTGCAGTTGTTACAATTATAAAGAAGGATACCAAATCACCCCAGACTGCCGACAGATATACGTCTATTTTTTCGTATTTATAATCCTCTATACTAAGCCCCTTATCAACGATGGATGATTGAAGATAAAACTGCATATATGGAGTAATTGTAGTTCCAATCATTCCAATAAAGGTTAATATAAAGCCCTTGTTAAGTTCAATCTGCGGCGTGAACATCTCCTTAAAAACAACATTCCAGTCAGGTTTTGCAATAAAACAGGTTATGATATATGAAAAGAAAACAAAAGTAAATGCTAAAAAGACCTTCTCTGTTTTTGAATAGTTACCTCTTGTAATAATAAACAGGGTAAAAATTGCTACCAAAGGAACAGAAATATATTTTGCAATTCCAAAAAGTTCCATACTTGCTGCAATACCAGCAAAATCTCCTACTAAAACTCCAAAGTTAGCAATAAAAAGGGTTACCATTGCAAAAAAGGTGAGTTTAACTCCAAATTGTTCTCTTATTAAATCCGAAAGCCCTTTTCCTGTCACAACCGCCATCCTCGCGTTCATCTCCTGAATGACAGCAAGGCTGAAGGTTATTAATAGAAGTCCCCAAAGCATTTTATATCCATAGTGAGCTCCAACTGCTGCATAGGTTGCAATACCTCCAGCATCATTTCCTGCGTTAACTGTAATAAGCCCTGGCCCTATTATTCCTAATATAAATATGAGTTCCTTAAATCTTTTGTTCTTTATCTTTCCCATGGCGACCTCCCTATGCTGACCTTTTTAGTATTTTCTTCCATCTGGGAAGCAATACTTCATCAACAATATCATTTAGTATTGCCATTCCAACAAGAACTTTATTTTCATCAACAACGGGAATTGCAAGGAGCTCATATTTAGTAACAAGTTCGGTTAAATCATCAAGTGTATCGCTGTCTTTAACATAAATAACATTGCTCTTCATTATTTCCTTTAATTTAGAATCCCCTGGCGAAACAATAAGGTCTCTTATAGATACAACGCCTAAGAGCCTGCCATCATCATCAACAACATATAAATAATACGCAATTTCGGAGCTTGGCTTTGTTTCCCTTAATTCCTTTATAACCTCATCAACAGTCTTTTCAAAATTAAAAGCTATATAATCAGTGGTCATTATGCTTCCAACCGTATCCTCTTCGTATTCGAGAAGTTCCTTAATCTCTTCGGCATCTTCCTTATCCATTTTTTCAAGTATTTTTTCAACGTGTTCTTCGTCAACATCCTCTAGAATATCTGCAATTTCATCATTTGGCATGTTTTCAAAAATCTCTTTGGCAAGGGCAGCATCTATATTTTCTACAAGGTCTGTCTGGTATTCATCCTCAAACTCCTCAAGAGTATCTGCTGCAAGCCTTGTATCAAATGTCTTGAAAATATCGCTTCTGTATTTAGCATCAAGCTCTTCAAGTATATCTGCAATGTCAGCAGGATGAAGGGATTTAAGTTTCTTATAGGGCATTGAAAGAGTTAATCTATCTATCTGACCCTTTATTGGTTCAACATTGTCCCAAATAATTAGGCTATCACCAAGTCTTCTATTGAATCTTGATAAAATAATTTCTGTAAAATCAAGTATCCCAAGCCTTCTTAATAGGCCTCTGAATCCAATATCAACGGCAACAACCTTATAGCTCGCACCAATTTCTGCAAGCCTTAAATCGTTAACTCTAACAACCCTTCTTCCGTTTATATCAACTATTTGCTTATCTAGTATGTCATTTGAAAGGGAATAATAGTTTTCAACCCTTTTATATTCGAAATAATTATCGACAATAATCTTATACTTGTTTCCCTTTCTGAAAATACTTAAGGACTTAAATGCAATTTCCCTTAAAGCATCCCTATTTTTTATTCTGATTCCTTCAACAGATGGAAGGTGTTCATCGGAAGTTACAATAAGGTCGTTTAGCTTTCCAAGAAAAATATCAGTTGTGTCATAAACAGGAGCACCTAAAACATAACTTACATAACACCCCTTAACTCTTTCCATAATTTGTCCTCCTCCCATATAGGCAGGAGAAGTGCATAAGGTGATATAAATGAATATGCAGTTCCCCTACCATATTTAATTTTCCAATTTGGGCTCAAGTTAATACAACTATGATAAGGCCCACACTCCATCAATATCACCTCCAATTTTTTGTTTTGATTATCTAATAATATCTAATAAATCATAGAAATAATATCTTTTATCTCTTAATGAGTTATCTGCATAAATCATATTTATATCTTCAAGTTTACTTAGATAATGTCTTACAGTTGAATCGCTAAGTCCTGTATTCTTCTTGATAGATTTAACCGTAAAGATTGGTCTGTTAAATATTTCGTCTACAACCTTAATGATATTTGTGCTTCTAACTGTATTTGTAGCCAGTTCAACTTGTTTCTCATATAGACTTTCTACATCTTTAATTAATTTTATATTTTTTTCAGCTTGCTCAGCAGCTGCTTTTAAAAAGAATTTTATCCACTCATTCCAATTATTCTTTGTTCTTGTTTCATTAAGCAATTTATAATATTTATGTTTATCTTTTTCTAAAGTATCACTAATAAAAAAGTTTGGTTGGTATATTTTCCCTTTATAATATAAATACAGTGGAATTAATATTCGTCCTATTCTTCCATTTCCATCTAAGAAGGGATGTATAGTTTCAAATTGTGCATGTATTATTGCTATCTTAATTAATTCATGCATATCATCGTCAGTATTAATATAGTTCTCTAAATTGGACATATATTCATCAACAAGTTGTGGTTCTGGTGGAACAAATGTAGCTCTCTCTATCGAGCAACCTTCTGGCCCTATGAAGTTTTGGATTTTTCTAAATTCACCAGGGCTTCTGTCTTTGCCTCTAACATCTCCACTTAACAAGGTTTTATGAAGCTCTTTGAATAATCTTGTGCTTATTGGCAATGTATTTAACAATTCTCTTCCTTTATTCAAAGCTTCATAATAATTTAATACTTCTCTTACATCTTTACTTTTTATCCTGTCATCAGCTTCTGATTCTAACACTTCATCCAATGTAGTTTGTGTGCCTTCAATTTTAGTTGATTGAAGCGCTTCCTTTATCGTTATCGGTGCAAGTAATAAATCTGGATTCATTTTCGTGTTTTTTAACATAGTTTGATATTCAGTTATTTTTTCAACACTATTAAGTAGTTCCTTCATAAAGTATTTGACTTCTATCAATTCATCTATCGGTAGTTTATGTGGTATGAAAGGTTTCAATCTATCACCTTCTTGTATCAAAAATATAGTTCTTTTTGAGATATCATACTATTATTATATTATATTATCACAAAAAGTGAAACTTTTTTGTGATAAAAAAATCTGCAGCTTGAACTGCAGATTTATAAGTCTAATAATGAAATAAGCATAATAAGACTTTATAAAAGTTATTCTTAGGCTTTGAAACTAAAATAAATATTTACTCAAATATCATGATTATATCTATATTACTGTTACTTTACAGGACGCTTTATATCTCCCATCTATTGATTTAACAGTAATAATTGCTGTTCCCTTATTTAAAGTCGATATATTCCCATTTATATCTACCTTTATAACTTTTGTATTGCTTGATATCCATATTAATTTTTTATTTGTTGCATTGCTTGGTAAAATCGTAGCTAACAGTTTATATCTACTTCCTTTTTTAAGTGTTAATGATGTTTTATTTAATTTTATATTAGTTATTTCAACTGTTTTTTCATTTATTCTCCGATTCTCATTATAATCTTTACCTTCCTGTATCTGATTAGTTGTGTTTGATTTATTCTCCTGAACATTATTTACTGTCACAATAACTTTACACATATCTGTATAGTTTCCATCGACAGTTCTAACAATTATTGTTCCTTCACCTGATTTAAGTGATATAACTTTACCATTCTCATCAACACTCACAACGTCAGGTCTACTACTTTCCCATATAACTCTTTTATCCGAAGAATTATATGGCTTAATTTCATAAGTCAAATTAAAACTTTCTCCAAGTTTGATTGTTCTCTTTGATTCATTCAATTTAATCCCATTAACCCTTATAGGTTCTACTGTCAATTTACAAGTAGCTTTATATCCTCCATCTAAACTCATAGCCTCTATTACAGCATCCCCTATGTCTAATGCTGTTACTTTTCCGTTTTCATCAACTACTGCTACTTTTGTATTACTACTATTCCATTTTACCCTCTTATCAACTGCTGTATCAGGATATATATTTGCAGTTAATTGAAAACTATCTCCAACATTTGTAATTTTTCTGATTTCATTTAAAGTTAAAGCTGTAACATATTTAGTATCCACTTTAATAATTATTGGTTCTTCTCTAACTATTATCGGATTGGATTGTGCCCCATTGGATTCTACTTTTACTTTACATGATGCCTTCTTTATATTTTCACCATCAGTTATTGTTAATGTAATTACTGCTTCTCCTATACCTACCCCAATGACCTGACCACTTAAACCGACAATAGCTACAGCAGGATTATTACTGCTCCATTTATGTGTCCAATGTCTTGCTTGGCTTGGTATAACATCAAAATCTAGTTGAAAATTTTCACCTAATTTAATTGTTTTCTCGTTAAAATTCAATTTGACATCTTCGACTCTTGTAATTTCTTTTACTATTATCTTGCAAGAATCAGTAAAACCTCCATCAACTGTTTTTGCTGAAATAGTTGCAGTCCCTATATTTGCTGCTGTTACATTACCATCACCATCCACTCTTGCTACATTATCATTATCTGATGACCAAATTAATCCATCCTCATCTGCATCAGCTGGTTCAATGTTAGCTATTAGTTTTATAGTTTCACCTTGCTTCATCGTTTTTTCTGTGTAATTCAAAGCTATTCCTGTAACAGTTGCAAAACTTGGAGTGTCTGGATTTGGTGCTTCTAACATTGGAAGATAATTGATTGTATATGGTATACTATAATCATCATTATTATCTTTAATTCTTTTCTCAATTAAATTCACATCTGTAGTATTCCAAAAATTGCTACTTGCATCTATATTGTTGATCCCCCAAAACACAGTATCTTCATCGTAAAAAGAGTTATATTTAACGTTAATTATGGGATTACCCTCAGTTTCAGAAACATCAATAATAGGGTAATAATGCTCAACAACATCAACATTATTACCATTACTAATTGTATAAGAATATTCAATATTATTTATGTTATAAAATAAGTTATTCAAAATATCGATTTGAGAAATAGTATAATTAGTATAAAAACCTAAGTGTCCTGTTTTACTAAACTTATTATAACAAATACTAATTATATTAAAATCTTGAAGCATTACACTTTTTACATTCTTCAACTTATTAAATGAAAACTCTAGATTGCTTTTTCCATTACTATACAAATAAAATCTATTTATATTATAAAAAGCATTGTTTTTAATCTCTAAATCTTTCGAATTAGATATCACAAATTTTTCGATATTTCTAAAATCACAGTTTTCTATACCTTCAACATTGCTTTGTTCTGCTATTAATTCTCCTCCATCCTTTCTTACATACTCTAAGTCAAATCTTGCAGTATTTCCACTAATATGTCCTGTGTTTATTTTTGTATTATTAAAGCTAATCACTTCATCTTCTGTTCCCACTGCAACAAAATTGCCAAAGTTTCTAATGCTATAATCATTTCCCTTAACCTCTACCCCAGGTTCTATTGTTAAAGTTACTCCATTTTTAATTTGGATATCACCTTGTAATATGTATGGTGAATTTTCCTTTGTCCATACTGTATCCGTTGTTATATTGCCACTTACTTGTATTCCTGTTGTTTCAGCTTTTACTTTATAATTTGAAGTTGTAATGGTTAATTGAAATATAAACAAGAAAAGAAGCAAAGTATTAAACATTCTGAATTTAACTTTAAACATAAGTTAATCCCCCACCCATTTACCTTTGTTTAAGACATTATATCCTATAATTATAGGTTATAATAATAATCTTTAATCTTCATAGACATCAAAAATCTTCTTTCTTCTAAAAAATTTTCGTAATCTTTTACAGTATAATCTATTATTTTTTCAGGAATACAGTTCATTCTAAAGTTTTTCTTTAATTCTTTAATATTATCAATTGAACCGTATGTTAATTTCCCTCCATTACATTGTTCGATTACATATTTAAGGTATTCATTTGGAGCTTTAGCACCAATAGCAATATTAATTTCACTTTGCATCAACACATAATTTGCAATTTGATTATATTTTGATTTGTTTAATCCATTTTTATTTAAATACTCTTTTGGAAATATATGATGCACATCTCCTTTATTTGTAATTAAATCTCTAATTAATATATCCTTAGCCAAAAAACCTTTATCATTATTTTTAACTTGTGCAGCCAAATAAACTTTAAAATATGGGCTTGAATCTACTACTTTATCCATACTCCTCGGCAAAGCAATATTCCAGAATGCATCTGATAAATAAGCACTTTCAATTTCTGATAAATATTGATTAATCCCTATTTCATTTATTCTTCTTATATCTATATCAAATTGCGTTTCAGGAGAACTTGAATATCTACCCGTTAGAACAGACATTACATACCACTTCTTAATATATTTAGATATTTCTCCCTGTTTCATTCCTTGATTTATAAGATGGAGATATAAAATATATGCAAAATCTAGTGCATTCTTTGATGTTATCATGGATAAGTCAATAAAGCCTGCAGATAATATAATCATTATGAATTTCTTAAAATTATTTTCATTTACAAACTTTAAAATTCCAGATTTTAACTTGCCGAAAGATTCTTCAACAACAGTCTCTTCATACGTTTTTGTTTCAAAATTTCTACCTGATAAGAGTGCAACTAAATCTTGAAGTCTTCCCCTTTTAAACTCAGAAGTAAAAGCTACCCTTAATACATCTGTATATGTAGGCTTGTAAAGAATATCGTTATAATCTTTAATCCATTTAATTTTATTAAAATATTCTGTTTTAGTAAAATCATTATCATTAGCCTTAATAAAGTTAAATATATCCTGTTCCCTTGATAAATGGCAAAAATAATCTATGCATTTCCTTATTAGATTACCTTCGTAGGTTTCGTTAGATGCTATCTTTGACATTGCAAAATCTGCTTGACTTAATGCGACTCCCTGTGAATTAATTCTTATAAATATTTCAGTTACCGTTTCAATGTCAATATTTGCATTAAGTTCAATGACTCCTATAGGATTATTTAATATACTTTTTAAAGTATTAATACTTTCAAAGATTTGGTCTTCGTCAACATTTTGATTGTTTTTACAATAATCTTTTGTAATCTTGAGTAGGTTTACATCATTAGAAATAATTTTCGAAATGTCATCTATCCAGGCCGCATCTTTTTCAATTGCAGCATTCCTAACCTCAAATTTCTTTTCTTTTGGATTAAATGCAATTTTTATTGGGATTTTTTTATATTCGTTCGTAACCACTTCATTTCCTAACAATGAAGTCATTAATGCTGTAATTCTTTGTTGTCCATCAATTAGAATTTTCTTACCATCTGATTTTCTTCCATCTTTTAATTTTACCGAATGATTGCTCCACACAATTATATATCCAACTGGATATCCATTATATAAACTATCTATTAAGTCTCTAACCTTAGAAGCTTTCCAAACAAAAGGTCTTTGAATTTCTGGAATAGCAATGTCACCCGACTTAGCCCAATTCAAAATGTTGTCAACAGAATAATGATTAACTACATATTTTTGATTCCCCATAAATTCACCCCCAAGATACTATTAATGATTATTAAATCATTTTAATAATTTATTCTATATAAAACATTAATTTCCTTCTAATCTTTGCCAGAATTCAATATAATTTGGAATTTATTTGATTATTTGGCATTTTAGCAGAATCTTTCATTTGTGTCAGAATTGAGTTGCTCAATTGATATTAAAAATCCTGCAACAATTAAGTTACAGGATTGAAAAATTTATTCACTTTGTCTATCGCAATATATTTTTATGGCCTTGCTCATGAATTCAGCAAGCCCCGGTTTTACCTTATCTATATTTTGTGTAAAGCGCTCATCATTTACATAAAGCTCACCTAAGCCTCTAAAAATCTCAATCGTGCAATTGTAGAAACTGTCTGTAATGTGCTGTCTCCACTTTGCAACTGCCCTTTGAACATCCTCATCATCAGGCGACCTATCCATTAAAGATGCGATTTCAAGATAAATCTCAGATGCTCTTGCCATTACTTTAGCCCAATCTTCCTTTGTATATTGTGAAGTCCTTTTCATGCTCTCCTTATACGCATCCGTGTGACCATATTTTTCACGGGTTTCCTCAGCGTATTTTTCCTGATGCCTTTCAATTTCACTCATATCAAAGGCACTAAACATATCCTCTTTATTCATTTCAATTCCCCTTTCAACTGAATTTATTGTATTTTCAACGCACTTAATTATATTGTTTAACCTATCCCTCTTCTTTACAAGAAGTTCCCTATGAAGTTCAAGAGCTCTTTTCCTATCAAAATTAGGATCATTAAGTATTTCCTTAATCTTCTTAAGGTCAAAATCAAGTTCCTTGAAAAATAGAATCTGCTGCAGCTTTTCAAGGTCTTTATGCGAGTAAAGTCTGTAACCGGCCGATGTTACAGTTTCGGGTTTCAAAAGACCAATTTCATCATAATGATGGAGCGTGCGCACACTTATGCCGACCATATCGGCAACTTCCCTAACCTTATACACCTCATCACCTCCATCTTAATGATAAACTATAACGCAACGTTAGAGTCAATGTTTTTTTTTAAAATATTCAAAAATAAAAAATCTATGATTGTCTGATAGCAAATAATCATAGATTTTGGAACAAATACAGTTTTTGTGTGAGATGTTTTCAAGAAACTTATCATGCAAAATTGCTCTTTTAAAGAAAATCCCTTCAATCAGGTCAATGTCATTTCTACAGCACCCCTTGCGAGGCATTGAAAATTCTAAGCTGAGAATATAGAACCTCGCGATAATAAATTTTTTACACTATCTTATAAATTCATAGTCAATTGTTCATTTGTTTCTTTCTTATCAATATAAATCTTCTTAAACTCATCTTTATTATCTATTATTTCCTTTATCTTTCCAATTTTGTTCAAGCCCACAAATATAGCTGCTGCCCTAGCTTGACAATTAAATGATTTTTCATGATTAAATTCAATGTCAGTAAAAGCGTTATATTTTAGTATTTCTTTAGACAAATACTTATTCCTATATAATGCATTAATATATAACCAATCATAAAACATTGTCTTAGGTTCTTTCTCCCATATAACATTATCATAATCAAAATAAATCAACTCTCCAGATTCTCTCAACCTTGGATCTTTTTTAGCATCTTTAGGTGAAACATTAAGCAAGTCTCTATATGGGCCACCTAATTCAAATACTTTTGATGATTGGAATATATTCTCCAATGGATACTCTTTCCCAATCTTTTCATCATATACTTTTAAGTTGAAAGCACTTAATGCTACTCCTAAAGGATTATTTGATTTAGATGAAATCTCAAGAACTTGTAAGGTTGGATCCTTTTTATATATTTTTTCATGCATTGAAATTATTGATTTTTGTTTCTGAGTAATAGAAAATCCATTGTAGTATTTAAACTCAATCTCTAGTTCTTCAAATAGTTTACCTTCAAATGGTTTCGCAACAAAATACAGTCTTATAGCCATATTTAGTCAAAGCTCCTTTTTCCAGAATTCATAATCTTTTCTAGGCTGAAAATACTTTTGATCTATTTTGTAATTGAATTTACTGAGCAAATAAGTATCATATGTTTTTCTGTAATAATCTACATCGTCCTGATTGTTAAAATAAATATAATCAATGTATTTATAATCTATAATTCCACTGATTAATATTTCTGCTTGAGGATCAGTAGTATAATTGTCATCAATTTGCAGGGATCGTCTTTGTATAATTTTCCCATTCTTGGCTGTATAATTGTCGCAAAACATATCTTCAAGTCTTTCTGCTTTTGTATATATTTCTTTTCGTATTTTTGGTATAAGCGCTGCAGCATTTGTGCTGCAAAAATATGCTGTATTGTTTGTAGAAAATAAAATATCTTTACTAATAGCAATAACTACCCATTTAGCACTTGGTTCTTTCAATCTAAAAGCAAAAAACAACTTATAGTTTGGAAATGTTACAGAACAACTTATACAATCAAGCATCTCATCCAACCTATTTCTATCATTTCCAATATAACATATTTCTTTGTCAAACAGGATGCTAATAGGCATTAGTCCATTTTCCAAAATACTGCTTAAATTTTCTATTCTCGTGAAATGAATTAAATGTTTGATTTTTCTTCTTTCTATAATTTCCTTTATTTTTTCTTGTTCCTTTTTATTATCTACTATTAATTTAGATTTATCTGGTTCAAAGATAGAGATTTGTTCAGCAGCTTCATTTCCATTTGCCGATTTTGTTTCCATTTTAATTTTTCCTTTAATGATTTCTAAATTAATGTTATTATTTTTAATATCTTCAAAATTACATAAATCAACCATTGTATTATATATATGTTTATTAAATCTATTCGATTCTATGTATTTTTCCTCTTGTAATTTTGAATTAAATATCTGAGGTTCTTTTTTGAGCTTGTATTCATTTCTACAGAAATCTAAATAATCCTCTGTTCTATCAAATTTCATGTTTTGATGTTTTTTATCTATAAAAATCACTTTGCCAAAATCACGAAGCGGAAACTCTAATATACCCTTTGTTCCAGCATTTACCTTAATCAAATCATTATTTATATCTTCAACTTTTACTTTAGACAAATATTTATGGTATAAAATAGTCCCCACTTGGATAAATTCCTTCATTTCAATCCCCCCAAGCAAGGAAATAATTATAAATAAATTCTATCCAGTGGTCCTCTACCTTAGCAATAGTTAAAAACATTAACTACTCTTATCAACGAACTTTTTCAAGTAATATCATTTTAGCCTGTGCTAGTTAAATAAAGCACAGGCTTTTTCTCTTTCTTACAACAGATAAAAATCCCTTCAATCAGGTCAATGTCATTTCTACCGGTGAAGTAAACATACATCATGCCCTCCTTGATTTGCAAGTGATAATCCCTTCAATCAGGTCAATGTCATTTCTACAAAATAACAAGGATTGGAGGTGAAACAACAGTGAACGAAAGTGATAATCCCTTCAATCAGGTCAATGTCATTTCTACATACCCTGAATTTATGCAGTCAATTGTTGACTGCAAAGGAATCGTGATAATCCCTTCAATCAGGTCAATGTCATTTCTACGGCACCCCTTGCGAGGCATTGAAAATTCTGGGCTGAGAATGTGGTATTTGAAAACCTATTCAAAATCACTTTTTTTAGCTGCTAAATTTATTTTTATACATGCATTGTATACAAATAAAATTGTATCTCTTGCTTTGATTTGACTAGCTTATATGGTCCTACAAAACCCCCCCTACGTATAAAATGAAAATTGGGTTTTTTGATGTTGTTTTCTTTATTTATATATTCTACACGGATTATTGAATTCCTTCTTTAAAATAAGTTTATAGCCAAAAAATTTAGTTGCTTCAAAAAATTGGATTTCCATAATCACATTAACCTCAAGATATTAATACTCGTTGTCCCTTTGCCTAAATACCTTCCGATTTATCCTTTTTTACCTGATTGTATCTCAATTCAAATGAATATTGTTTTGGAATAGCATCTATCATATGTTTAGCTTTTTCCATTTTCATTTAAAACAACTTTAACCAAAACAACCTATAATTTTTTTATGAGCATGATGGGTAATTTTCAAAAAGTTAAAACCCAGGAATACATGCATTTCCTGGGCTTTCTATGGTGCGTCCGGAGGGATTCGAACCCCCGACCAACTGGTTCGTAGCCAGCTACTCTATCCCCTGAGCTACGGACGCAAGTATTAATTTGCGTTACTTAGTGAAAAAGCCGCACTAGTGCGGCTTTGGCGGAGAAGGCGGGATTTGAACCCGCGCGCCGGTTTCCCGACCTACGCCCTTAGCAGGGGCGCCTCTTCGGCCAACTTGAGTACTTCTCCATGGCTTACGTATAAATAAAATATGGCGGAGAGGGTGGGATTCGAACCCACGGTAGAGTCACCCCTACGCCGGTTTTCAAGACCGGTGCCTTAAACCATCTCGACCACCTCTCCGTATCGGACATTTACTATTATATCAGCTGTCCTTTACTCTGTCAACAAATTTTTTAACTTTTTTATATGCTTTTTTCTTCCTCTCTGTTTCCTAACCAGCTTGATGACCACATATGATAGTATACAATGAACAAGGTCTTATTTCAAGAAGTAAATACTTCAAGAATTACCATAGGAAATAACAATAAGTTAACTGAATGTCAGTCAACTTATTGTTATTGAAGTTATTTATTTAGTATTTTGCCAGTCAGCAGGATAAGTGATATATATAAACCTAGCATAATCTGGGCAAGAGAATGTTATTTGACTCCCCATTGGAATAAAAAGAATATCTCCTTTTTTTCCAACTATACTTCTCCCATCTATTACGATTTCCAGAGTTCCTTCTAAAATTACGTCTATTTCGTCATAGCAGAGCGTCCAATCAAAGCTAGAAGAATACATTTCCATTACACCGCAACCAATTCTAGGACTCTCCTCTAATGTAAATACATCCTTAAGAAATACCTTGTCTCCTTTTTTTCCTGTATCAAAAGGTTCACACTTAACAGTTTCGGATTTCACACTCATTATGCCGCTCTTATCAACATTTTTTACAAAATTATTTCTTTCCAAATTCATTTGTTCAATCACAATCTGTTTAATTAACTCTTTCAAGCACTTTTCGTCAAACATAATAACACCTCTAAGCTTTTGATTTCTTAGGTGCGATATACATTGCCAAAATTACTGCTGTTATTCCTGCAACTAACTTGCCGACTATCATTGGGAAAATCATTTCCTTATTAACACCGGCAGTAAAACCTAGATGATCTCCAAATACAAATGCTGCACTAACAGCAAAAGCAACATTAATAATTTTACCTCTTTCATCCATATCCTTCATCAAACCAAACATAGGTATATTATTTGCAAGAGTTGCAACCATACCTGCTGCAGCAACATCATTCATACCTAAAAGCCCTCCAAGTTTCATCAAAGGCTTTTTGAAAACTTTAGTTATAAAATATACCATTGGAAATGCACCGCATAACATAATAGCTATAGCTCCAACTATTTGTATACCATCACTTATAGGAGCCATACCGGGTATTAATACTACACCTGTTAAAGTTTCAAAAATTATTGCAGCAGTTCCAATAGTTATAACTATTACAACACCTTTTCCAAATTTATTAAATCCGTTAATCATCTTGTTAGGAATTTTCCACAATCCAAATGCAATTAGCGCTGATACAATAATAATTGGAATTAGATTTGAGAATATCATTTTGAAACTATATCCGGCTACTAAACCGCCTGCTAGACTTCCCAATGGGATAGTTATCATACCTGCCAGAATACCCGTAGCTAGATATTTATGGTCTTCTTTTTCAATTATTCCAAGTGCTACAGGTATCGTAAAAACTATAGTAGGTCCCATCATAGCTCCTAAAATTAATCCTGCAAATAGACCTGCTTCTTTAGTTAATGCAAGTTCCATTGCCAAAGGGTATCCCCCCATGTCGCATGCAAGTAACGTAGTTGCAAACATTGCTGGATCTGCTCCAAGAGCAGTATAAACTGGAACTATAACAGGTTTAAGAATCTTTGCTAATACTGGTGCTAACGAAACAACCCCAACCATGGCTATTGCTAGTGAACCCATAGCCATAAAACCCTCATCAAACTTTTCTCCTAAGCCAAATTTATTTCCAATAATTTTGTCAAGGGCACCAAGTAGCATAAATCCGACCATTATATAAACGATTATTTCATTAATACTCATTTTAATCCCCCTTTATATTAAAAATTCAAATATCTCTGGACTTGGAGATGGAATAATGGATTTATAAACCAACATACCATTTTCCTCACCAATTTTTTCACCAATTTCAATTCCTTCATTAATCGAACTTACATCACCAGTAAATGTAAGAAAAGATTTTCCACCTATTCCTATACCTAATCTAAGTTCCATTAGTTGAACTTGTGATGTTTTTGCTACAGCATCAGCTGCTACTACAGCTGTAGCTATACTATAAAATTCAAGTATACCCAGGGCATCAAGTTTTTCTATCTTGGTTGTATAATTTATTGCCTCTAAAACTTGAGTATGCACTTTAGGTAATATCAGGCTGTCAACAATATAATTTTCAGCGTTTTCTATTCCTTTTTCTACAGATGACTTAACAGCTCCTACATCTCCTGTTATTAGTATGATAAATTTTCCGGGGCATATAGGCTTAGAGATTATTATGTCTACATCTCCCGATTTAAACATCTTATCTGCAGTTTCAATTCCTTTCGCTATGCTATTCAACTCTACCAATCCTATTGCTTTTGTCATTTAATCACCTCTTTATTGTCGCTCTCAATAACTATTTGCTCTCCTACATGTTTTACAATCCCGCTAATACTTGCATGGATTTTTGCTCCAAGTAAATTTTTCTCAATATCTCCTATCAACTGTCCTTCCTCTACCCTTTGGCCAACTTCTACAACAGGTTTTGCAGGACTTCCAATATGCTGTTTTAAAGAGATTGTAACTTTATCAGCACTGATTTCCATATAACTTTGAAGTTTTTGAGTCTTATATTTGTTTAATCCTAGTCTAATTAGTAGTTTTTCTGTTGGAACTAATCTAAAATCTCTCATAGAATTTTCTTCTAATAATTTCTGGTTAGCTTTTTTCCCTTTTGCCCTAACAATTGATTTTATATAAACATTTACTTCCCTGGGAGATAACCCCATCGGACAAGCATAATTCTCACATACACCACATTCACTGCATAATAGACTTTCATTAAATATTTCATTATCTTCATCAAAACAAGTCAATGCTCTCATAATTCTATGCGGACGTATAACATGTCCTAATAGAAATCTAGGACAAAGGTCGGTGCAATAGCTACACTGAATACATGCAGACTTTGAAATTTTTATTATTTTATCTAATCCAAGGGATTTTCTTTTGTATAGGACATGATTCTTAGATATGATAATTAAAGCTCCATCCGTTTTTGTTATTGTTCTATTCTTTGCTTCCTCATGCGATATTATTTTGCCCATCATAGGTCCACCTATTATTATCGCATAATCCTTTATTGTGCTTCCCCCCGCCGCATTTATACATTCTAAAATTGAAGTTCCTATAGGAACATTCAATATCATTGGGTTTTTAATTTCACCTAAAATAGAAATAAATTTTCTAATAACCGGTTTGTCATTTATAGCTTCATATATATTATAAGCAGTTCCAACATTAGATACTACAGTATTAACATTTATTGGTATGCCTCCGGGCGGAACAGTTTTTCCTATAACTTCCTTAACTAAAACTTGTTCATCTCCGGCTGGATAAAAACTTTTCATTTTGTGAATCTTTATTCTGAAACCATTTTCTTTAATCTCTTTTGTTACACTATTTATTTCTTCGTTATACGATTCTTTTGTAGCAATAAAAACTTCTCTTGCTCCTAAATTCTTAGCAATCTCATTAATCGCTAAGACAATTTCTTTAGCCTTATTCCTCATCAAGAATTTATCTGTTCCTAAAAGCGGCTCGCATTCTACTCCATTTATAATCAAATACTCTGCTCTATTATTCAATTTAATATGTGATGGAAAACCTGCGCCACCTGCCCCAACTACTCCTGCATTATAAATTTTTTCTATTAAATCCACCTTATCACCTCTCCTTAAATGCCTTCTCCACTTCAATCGTATCTATTATTCCAATCACCGAGGCATCTATCGGAACATCACTTTTACCTATAATTTTTCTTGCTGAACTTCCCTTTGAAACCAGCACTGTTTCGCCAATACCTGCTCCTATAGTGTCTATCGCTACAAAAGTAGGAAACTCCTTATCTAAATAATAGTCAATCTGCTGAATTATTAGAAATTTCAAACCATTTAAACTTTCGTCCTTTCGTGTCGCCCAAACATTTCCTACAACTTTACCTATTAACATATTTTTCACCTTTTTCTTACCAATTCTATTTTATTTTCTCTTATAAAATCTAAAGCCAAAGGTGTTAAAATAGCCCTTTCCAAAACATGAATTCTTCTTACATTTAATCTGATTAATGGCTGTAAATCCTTTTCAGTTATAATTCTCTTTTCTATTTTAAATATGTCATTTAATTCCTTTTTTGATGTTATATCTTCTTCAATACACTTTACTTGTTTGTTCTTTAAAATTTTAAGCAGTTCATTGGACTCAATAACAACATAATCATGATTCTTAATCTCCTCATAATTGTCACTAACGTTGGCAATAAATTTTGATGAAATGCATTCCAAAACGTCAAGCATGCTTTGATTATTTGAAGATAAAATTAAAAACCTTTTTTTATTTAAATCATTTATTTTTTCAATTACTCTTTTTATTATTGTTTCAACCAAGCTATCAAATTCCATCTCATTCACTTCCCTCGATTAAGCAATTCAAGGCAATTCCTAAAGGCGTAATAAATAATGGATTATATGGTTTTGTAGTCTGTATTCCAGTTTCCTTTTCTATAACCTGTTCTATTCCCTCTAAACAAGATGTCCCCCCAACTAAAAATATCGAATTTACATCCGTTTTTGATTCTAAAATATGCTTTTTAATTATTGATGCTATTTTTTTAATAACAGGCAATACGATTGGAAATATTTCTTTTTGCTTATATTTATCCTTCTTAATCTCTTCTGCACTTTCAAAATCAATCTTATAATTGCCTGCAATTACCAAAGACAAATGAGTTCCACCTGTAGGTTCGTCAGCCGTATATATAACTTTATTTTCTTTTATAATAGATAATCCTGTTGTTCCTCCCCCTATGTCTACGATAACACCATCTTTAATGTTCAAAACTGCGTTTGCGGCCGTTGGCTCATCCAATACTTTTACAACTTCCAAACCTGCCCTTTCTACAACATATCTGTGAGTATCACAGTCTCTTGCACTTGTTCCTGGCGGCACAGCTATCGCTGCATATTTTAATTCTGCATTTAACTTATCTTCCAATTTTCTTTTTAGTCTTCTGACGATATTTGTTGCACCAATAAAATCAACAACCAGACCATCTCTTACGACATTAGCATATTCCATTTCAGTTGCTATAGGTCTTCTATATTTATCTAATGCTACCAATACTATATATGCAGTTCCCAAATCAACTCCTAATAATATTTCATTTGTTTTATCGAATTCTATTGTTTCGTATATACTCTTTTCTACTTCCTTTACCATTTTATTAACCAAAGTATAATCATACATAATATCACTCCCTAAACTATTAACCTTCCGTAGACTCCATCTATATATCCACATGCATTAGCTTCATCATAATCTATATGCATTGTTAAAGAATAATCCCTATTAACTCTAACTAAAACTTCTTCAAAAATAACAGGACGTTGACTTAATATTTTCACACTAACTAATTGCTTGTCTTTAACACTAAATTCTATTGCATCTTTTTCGTTCATATGAATATGTCTCCTAGCAATAATAACTCCTTCTGCAATTCTAATTGCTGCCTTATCAGTTGCAATTATTATAGATGGCGATTTACTTAAATTGCCTGAATCCCTTAAAGGAGCATCAACTCCTAAAAATATCGCATCAGTTTTAGAAATTTCAACTTGCGTTTTACTCCTAGGTGGACCCAATATCGAAACATCTTTATAAACTCCCTTAGGCCCAATCAACATAACCTTTTCCTCATACTGATACTGTCCTTTTTGAGATAATTCCTTCTTAATTTTTAATTCATAATCTTTTCCAAAAAGTTCAATCACATGCTGAATACTTAAGTGAACATGCCTTCCAGATGCCTCGATAGGGATTAGTCTTTGACATTTAATGTTTCTTACAATATTTTTTGCTAAATTATCCAAAAAAACTTCCACCCTATCACCTCACATCATTTATAAATTCCGCTATTTACCTTAATCATCATTATATAAATACAGCTGCTTAGTCTATTTAATCCTTTTATTATATCTAATCTTGAAAATCCATCATTAGTTTTGAAGGCTTTAATGGCACTTATTTCAGTTTCTCTTGCTAGACATCTTAAACTGTTTAATATAATTACTATATCTCCCATTTTATAGCTAGGTAATAAATGTTCTTGATTAAAATATTTTTTGGGATTTTGGGACATTTCTCTTAGTTGTTCATCATTTAATCCCAATAATGTTATATTATCAAGGGTTTCATCTAAAACCTCTGCTCTTAAAACATTTCTTGCAAACTTTAATAACTCATCTAAATCAGCAACCAGCTTATCTAGTTTGTTTTTGTTTGCAATCACTTGAACTTCTAATATTTTTGCTTGTAAAGTATCTAGTTTTCCCCTAAGAATAATCCTTGGATGATTCTTAGGAACAAGCTTATTCCCATGCAAATGCGTCATAAATTCTGGTTTCTTATCATAAAAAACTTCATACATAGCATCGGCAAAAACTTTTTTATTTTTTTCGGGTATTTCAATACTTTCTTCAATTTTGGTATCTTTTTTATTTGTTGTTAATAATTCTATTCCTTTTTCTGATAGAAACTGTTTTGCCGATGGAGTTATTATTGTTTCTGCATCAACATAGTATTTGTCAATCTTTTTGTTTTTCAATTCAATTCTCAAATCATATTCTGTCAGCACTCTCACATCAACCACATCCTTTTATATTTCCCGGGCAGAGCCCGGGAATATTATCATTCTGCCTTTGGAAGAATCAGTTCTACTTCTCCGTGTGGTCTAGGAATTACGTGAACTGATATCAATTCCCCAACTCTTTCTGCAGCTGCAGCACCTGCATCTGTTGCCGCCTTAACTGCCCCTACATCTCCTCTAACCATTACAGTTACAAGTCCTCCACCTACAAGAACCTTTCCTATCAAAGTAACATTCGCAGCCTTAACCATTGCGTCAGCAGCCTCAATAGCTCCAACCAAACCTTTTGTTTCAATCATACCAAGAGCATTTGTATTAGCCATTTAAAACTCCTCCTTTTTTAATTTTATTTATTTCATTTATTATTAATTTTTTTAGATAGTCTAAATCTACTTTATCTTCATTGCTGTTGCTAAAAATCTCATTTGTCTCTCTTATCCCATAGGCTATTCTTCTTATGTTTATTAAGTGTAAAGGTCCTATATTATCCGAAGTTGAACTTCCACCAATACTTCCACATCCCAATGTAAGAGCTGGCTGTAAATTAGTCGTAGCTCCTATTGCTCCTTGTGATGCAGATGTATTAATCAATAGCCTAGATACTGGCTTTTTCAAAGCAAATTCCATAATAACCTCTTCATTATTTGAATGTATAACAAGCGTATGACCTAGTCCTCCAAAATTTAAAATTTCAATACATTTTTCACAGGCCTTTTCCCAGTTTTCTTCAGTATAAAAGGCTAATATAGGCGATAATTTTTCCATCGAAAATGGAAATTCTTTACCCACACCTTTTTCTTCCTTTATTAAAACCTTAATATTATCTGGAATCTCTAATCCTGCCATTTGAGCTATTTTTATTGCTGGTTGCCCCACTATTCTTGGATTTAGACCTCCGCATGGGTTAACTAATACTTTTGCAACCTTCCTTGCTTCTTCTTCATCTAAGAAATACCCACCTTGTAGTATTAGTTCCTCTTTCACTTTTTCTTTAATGCAATTTTCTGTTACTATAGCTTGTTCAGATGCACAAATAGTTCCATTGTCAAATGTTTTACTTTCAATTATTCTCTTAACAGATAACGGAATATCTGCTGTTCTCTCTATAAAAGCAGGGACATTTCCTGGCCCAACGCCAAGAGCAGGCTTTCCTGAACTATATGCAGCTCTTACCATTGCTGAACCGCCTGTTGCTAAAATCAAAGCTACATCTTTATTCTTCATAAGTTCATTAGTTGCTTCTAAGGTAGGATTTTGTAAACAGCCAATTATACCTTCTGGTGCTCCAGATTTTATTGCTGCCTTCTCTAGTATCTTTGCTGTTTCTAAAATACAACGTGCTGCTGCGGGATGAGGACTAAAAACTATTGCATTACCAGATTTAATTGCTATAAGAGCTTTATAAATTGTTGTAGAAGTTGGATTCGTTGATGGAATTAATGCAGCAATAATCCCTATTGGGACACCTATTTCTAAAATTTTATTTATATCATCATTTTTAAGTATTCCTACTGTTTTAACTTCTTTTATGCTTTCGAAAACTATTTTGCTTGCAAATTTGTTTTTAATTATTTTGTCTTCATATTTACCAAACCCTGTTTCTTCAACTGCCATTTTAGCAAGTCTTTCCGAGTTTTGATATGCTTCTTCAGCCATAGATCTTACAATTTCATCTAATTCTTTCTGAGAAAGATTTGAAAGCTTAAACTGTGCTTCCTTTGCTCTTCTTACAAGATCCCTTGCTTCCTGGATGGAAATTAAGTCTCTGTCCATCATCTCAACTTCCTTTCACAGAACTCGATAATAGCTTTAATGAGTTCATCTTTTCTTGCAAATTTTATTTTATCTCTTGGAATTGACAGACTATCTAATTGCCTCGCTAATTTTCTTAAGTCTACTGTTTTCATATTTTTCAATTCATCAAAATGAGTTCCTAAAATAGCCTCAACTTTCATGGATACATCATCCTCAATTTCTTTTTTCTTTTCTATGACTATTACTTCATCTTTTTCCCCACACAAAGGCTCAATTAGGTTGCAGGTATCTTCATAAGGACGAGGTATACAATGAATTTTTATATTCTTCTTAAACGTTTGAAAATAACTCTTAACCGACTGCAACGCTTCCTCAACATCTGAAACATCACCTTGAATATATCCAGAAACTAATCCAGCTCTAACGAAGCAATGACTTAGATATTTAACGTTAGCACTCTTTAAAGCAATATCAAAAGCTACGATAAAATCAGTAAATCCATAGGTTTCAATTATTCCCAAAGCTTCTCTTTTCATCTTCATTCACTTTAATAACTTAATGGATTATCAGCTACATATTTAACAGCATTTGCAAAAGCTTCACAGGCAGCTTTACAAGCAGACTGGCTTCCAGTTAATAATCCGCCAGCAAAGTTTGTTTCTGTTGGTGGTCCATAAAATGCCGCTAATTTAACATCTGCAGCCTTGAGAGCAGCATCTAGCGCATAAGTTGCTTCAAGCGGAGGTGCAATTAAGTAAGCCAAAGCCTCTCCTTCTTCTATTCCTGCAACCTTTGAAAGATATGAACCTGTTCTTGATATACAGTGAGCATAATAAACAATGCTATCATCGTCATTTGCACTATAAAAGCAAGCATCATTTTCAATAAATTGTATTGCAGCATTTAATCCACTTTTTACTTCAGCAGGATTTGGACCTGCAATAATACCAATAAACTCCCCTGCCAACTTTGTGCTAGCATTTGCTGAACCAGCATACATAGATCTTGCATAGACTACTTGAACATCTGCCTTTTTTGTTGCTTCATCTAAAGCAGTGTAAGAAACATCATCTATATTTGTAGTTATAATACCTACACTTTTTTGATTTGGCTCTAATTTTAGTGCACTAGCCATATCTGGATTTACATTTGGAATTATCTTAACACTTAAAACCGTCGCACGAATAGGATCATTTTTCATTTATATCCCCCCTTATCATAATTTCAAATCAATTCCACTTGCTTTCTTCTCAATCATTAGCTTAATTATTTCTGCAATATGAGCACCTGCTTCAACCGGCGGTGTTCCACCTCTATGAATATTTGAAACAACTGTCCTTCTTGCTTCTGGCATATTTACAGTTGCCTTATACGCCATGTATGCACTCATACTTTCTGCTGTAGCTAAACCTGGTCTTTCACCAATTAAAACACATGTTACATCTGCTCCTGTTACTTCCGAAATTACATCCATAGCAGGAACTCTTCCGTATTTTACAAAGAATGGTGTTCCAACTTCAATTCCATATGCTTTTAAACCTTGAATAATTGCCGGTAAAACATCCTTCACATTTGCCTCAATTGCAGTTGAACTTAATCCGTCAGATACGTATATTTGAACTTGCGGATTAGCTTTGCATTTTTCTTTAATCATTTTTATGGAATCATCATCAAATTTTCTTCCTAAATCCGGTCTTGTTAAATATTCATCTTTATTTCTGCACATCGTCTTAACTGAAAACAGATTCATTTCCTGTAATAACTCCTCAGAAACGTCAGTAAATACTGCATCCATTGCCACAGCATGATCTGCCCTAAATCTTAAAAGTGTTTCTGTCTTATATCTTGGCCCTGATCTCCAAACCCCAATTCTTGCAGGTGTCTTGCTCTTTAATTTTAATAAAGCTTCTAAATTTTCAGGATTAGGAACCAGCACCTGTTTTCTAATATCAATAGTTGTCAGATCTGGAATCCCTTCTTGTTCATCAATTATAGCTTCTTTTATAGTATTTATAGCTTTTTCAGGTAGAGAAGAATATCCCATCTCTGTTAAAACTTGTTCAACTATCTTTCTTAAATCGTCTTCTTTTACCACTTTTATTCCCCCTTTCAATTTATTTCAAGAATATAGAAGGATCTCCTGCAAATTCAGTGAGTCTTCCGTTTTTATCCATTATTCCCATTTCAACTAACCAGTTGAAGAACTCCTCGGCGGGTTTTAAATTTAACAACTCTCTTAAGGTAGCATCATCATGATAACTTGTATCTTGGTAGCTTAGCATTACATCATCACCTACTGGAACACCCATAAAGTAGTTTGCCCCTGCCATGGTAAGCAACATAGTTGCTGTTTCTTGATCATTTTGATCTGCATTAACATGATTTGTATAACATGGCGCCATACCCATAGGTAAACCTGTCAACTTACCCATAAAATGGTCTTCTAAACTTGCTCTAATTATCTCTTTACCATTATAAAGAGTCTCTGGACCTATAAATCCTGAAACATTGTTAACCATAAAAGGCTTATATCTTTTAGCAAATCCATAAGTTCTTGCCTCGAGTGTCATTTCATCTACCCCATGATCTGCATTCAGGGACATTTCAGAACCTTGACCAGTTTCAAAATACATAAGATTAGGACCGGGTGCAGTTCCATATTTCTTTATTAGTTCAAATGCTTCATCAAGAATATCCTTGCTAACGCCAAAAGCCGTATTTGCCTTTTCACTACCAGCCACGCTCTGAAAGAAAACTGACACTGGTGCACCTTGTCTTACTGCCTCCATTTGAGTTGTTATGTGTGATAAAACGCATGTTTGAGTAGGTATACTCCATTTAATCATAAAATTATGAATTTCATTCATTATCTTTTTAGTATTTTCAACTGTGTCTTCTACAGGATTAACACCAATTATTGCATCTCCACATCCATATGATAATCCTTCCATTATTGAAGCTATTATCCCATCTATATCATCTGTTGGATGATTGGGTTGCAATCTAAAGGACAATGTCCCCGGTTTACCTATTTCAGTATTAGCCTTAGCCCAAATCTTTATTTTGCTGGCTCCGTAAACCAAATCCATATTAGACATTAACTTTGCTACACCTGCAATCATTTCAGATGTTAAACCATTACTAATTCTTTTAATATCTTCACCAGTTGTTTTGTGATCCAAAATATATTCTCTTAACTTGCCTACTGTCCATGATTTAACCTCTTTATAAATACTTTCATTTACCTGTTCATCTATTACTCTTGTTACTTCATCTTCTTCATATGGAATAGTTGGATTATTTCTTAAATCCTCTAATGTCAAATTGCTTAAAACTATTTTAGCTGCTATTCTTTCTTGAACCGTTTCAGCTGCTATCCCCAAAAGCTTATCACCAGATTTTTCTTCATTTGCTTTTGCCAATACTTCTTTAATGTCTTTAAAAGAATATATCCTTCCAAACAGTTTTGTTTTGAGTATCATCAGCGGCACCTCATTTCAAAAAAACTGATGCATCCCCAGCTTTATTAGTCAATTTGCCATTTTGCATAAATCCCATTTTTTCAAGCCAAATTTCAAATTCTTTTATAGGTCTTAATCCAAGTAATTCTCTTAATGTAGGAGTTTCATGATATCCTGTGCATTGATAATTAAGCATTACGTCATCCCCAGCAGGAATTCCCATGAAATAGTTACACCCTGCAGCAGTCAATAGAACCGCTAAATTTTCAACATCATTCTGATCCGCCTTCATATGATTGGTATAACAAGCATCAACACCCATTGGAATTCCAGTAAGTTTGCCCATAAAATGATCTTCAAGGCCTGCCCTGATTACTTGCTTGCTGTCATATAGATATTCCGGTCCTATAAAACCAACAACAGTATTTACCATAAACGGTTTATATCTTTTTGCTAATCCATAGCATCTGGCTTCCATGGTTACTTGGTCAGCACCATGATGCGAATCAGAAGATAATTCTGAGCCTTGTCCAGTTTCAAAATACATTACGTTTGGACCTGTTGCTGTTCCTTGTTTTAGAGCTAAATCGTAAGCTTCATCCAATAATTTAACGCTTATACCAAATGCTTCATTCCCTTTTTGTGACCCTGCAATACTCTGGAAGATAAGGTCTGTTGGTGCTCCTTTTCTTATACATTCCATTTGAGTCGTAACATGAGCAAGAACACAAATTTGAGTTGGAATTTCCCACTTCTTTTTAAACTCATCAAACTTCTTTAATATTTTATAGACATTATCAACAGTGTCATCTACAGGGTTTAATCCAATTACAGCATCACCAACCCCATAGCTTAGTCCTTCCATAATTGAAACCATTATTCCATCAATATCATCAGTTGGGTGATTTGGTTGCAATCTAGCTGCCAGTGTCCCTTTAAGGCCAATTGTTGAGTTGCAGTGAGCACTTATTCTTATTTTGCTTGCACCATATATCAAATCTAGATTTGACATGAGTTTCGCAACTGCTGCAACCATTTCACTAGTAAGACCTCTGCTGATTCTCTTTATGTCATCACCTGAAGTCTTATCATTCAATATCCATTCTCTAAGTTCTGCTACTGTCCAATTTTTAATTTCTTCATAAATTCTTTCGTTAACTGAATCCTGAATTACTCTAGTAACCTCATCAATTTCATAAGGAACTACAGGATTATTTCTTAAATCGTTTAGGGTTAAATTGCTTAAAACTTCTTTTGCAGCAATTCTTTCAGTAACAGAAGAAGCTGCAATACCTGCCAATTTATCTCCTGATTTTTCTTCATTTGCTTTTGCTAGAACTTCTTTAACAGAACCAAATTGATAAGTTTTTCCGAACAATTTTGTCTTTAATCTCAAATTATTCACCCCTTCCTTATTTGAATAATAATGTTTTTATTACAATTGGGACTACCCTACCATTTGATATAGGTTTCCCAATATCAACAAAATCACCATTCTCTACCCTAATTCCATCAATACATACAACATCATTTTTTTTGTTAAGTTTATTTACTATAGAATGACCTAATGCTTTTGCAAAATCATTTTCGACAATGACAATTATAGGTAATCTGTTTTCAACTAATTTATTCAAGCCTGTTATTATTTTTTCTGCCAAAGAACTTACATTATTAAAGCTTGGATTTTTTGTTCCTTTGAAAGCAATCGCTATATTTTGTAATTCTTCATTTGCAATGAACCAATTAATTTTTTGTTCTATTTCGCTTGAAAATAATTTATAATCACTTTCATTGTTTAATCTTATTACTGGAATATTTTTAATCGGAAATATATCTTTTGAATACATTATAGTGCTACCGCTAAGTTCTACTGTATGCATACCAGAACCTATAACAGTAGCCCTTATCGTTTCTTGAGGTTTAAAAACTTTAAGCTTTTTAAATAAACTAGATTTTGAGATTGCTTCACCTAAAACAATTCCGATGTCATTAAAGGCTAAGTAATTATCAGATTGATTATAAATGAAGTCAGCTACGCCTCCTGAAAAGGTTATAGAGTCTATTTTATAGTTCAAATTTAAGGGTTTAGTAATAAGCATTTTTTCTAATAATTTGCTTCTTGCTCTCAATCCAAATACTTCTTCTAATATTTCAGCCATTCGTGAACAAATAATTTTTATTTTTCCAAGAGTAATTTCATCATCTAATTTCAAATCAATGCCTAATTCCTTTGCTAGTTCAATGATTTTGTTTGATGCATAATTAATTTTTCTATTATTTTCATCAAACTTTATTAACCTTCCACCTACATCCAAGGCACACGTATCTACAACTTCACCACTGTCAAAAACAGCAATATTTGTCGTTCCTCCGCCGATATCTATATTAGCTACGCAATAGTCATTTTCTTTGGATATATTTTCAGCTCCTGCTCCTCTTCCAGCAATAATAGCCTCAAGTTCAGGACCAGCAGTTGCAACAACAAATTCGCCTGCAAATTTACTTAATGAATTTAACACATTGTTAGCATTTTTCTTTCTTGCAGTTTCTCCAGTGATTATTACCGCACCAGTTTTAACATCTTCAGGTTTAATTCCTGCTTTAGAATATTCAATTTCTATAATTTTTTTTACCTTCTCCATATCGATTTCCGTAGAAGATATAAGTGGAGTAAAATAAATTTCGCTTTTAAAAAACACCTGCTTATCAACAATTTTTATTTTAGGAATAGTAAAAGCTGAAGCAGTATTTTCAATAATAAGCTTGCTAAAAATAAGCTGGGTTGTGCTTGTTCCAATATCGATACCTACGCTGATTATTTCCTCTTTCAAATTATCTTCCCCCTTCATAAAAACAAAAAGAGGCCTGAACATTTGGCCTCTTTGCCTTCATGATAGCACTCCATTGTGCTATTTTATTCATTTTTAAAATCGAATAGTATTTTAGTTCCAAATTCATTAGAATCTATATTGAAATGACCAAATAATTTATCTTTCACAATACTTTTTACAATACTTAACCCTAAACTTCCATTTCTAATCTTATTAATATCAAAACCTCGCCCATTATCTATAATTGAAATGGTAGAATACATTATTCCTTTTTTTATGGTCACCTCGATTTTTCCATTCTCTTTTGCTTCAAAGGCATGCTCTATACAGTTTTGTAGTATCTCATTTACAACTAGAGCAATAGATGTTGCTTTATCTGAATCTATTTTAAAACTATCACCATAGATAAAAACCTTTATATTTTCATTTGGTGATAGGCAATAATTAATAGTACTTTCTGCAATTTTTGTTATTATAGTCTTTATATCTACTTCGTCCACTCCATTTTGTGCTAATATTTCATGAGTTACTGAAATGCTAAGTATTCTATTTATGCTTTCGTTAAATGATTTCTTTGCATTTTCTTCCTGTATTCTTCTAGATTGTAATCGTAATAGGCTTGCAATTGTTTGCAAATTGTTTTTAACTCTATGATGAATTTCCTTTATAGCAACAGATTTTAAAATCAACTCTTTTTCTTTTTCCTTTACTTCAGTAATATCTCTAATTAACATAATAAAACCGTCTAATTTTTTCTTTTTGCGTTTTACCAAATATTTAACCTGAAATGTCAATTTACCTACATTAACTTCTCCAATATTGAAAAAATTTTCAGCAACTATTTTATCTATACTGCTTCCATCTAATACTAAGTTTTCAAAATGCATGCCAACTATTCTGTCTTTATATCCTAGTTTATTATACAGTTCTTCAGCTACAGGATTAGAATATATAGCTCTGCCTTCTTCATTAAACATAACTATAGCATCATTAAGATGATATGTTAGAGCATGTTCATTATCAGTTAATGAAAATAAAGTTTCAGTCAATTGTTCTGCAGTTTCAGCTAGCATCTGCATCTGTTTGTTTTGATTTACAGCTTTTGTTGCATCTTGTTCCATTATTAATGCACCTATGGTTTCATTATTCTTGTTTTTTATTGGAACAACATTTTGCTTTACTGTTATATTTTCCTGAGTAATTGCTTTTAAATCTCTTGTGCTGACACCTATTTGCAAAGTCCTAAGAGCTGCAGGTTCATTTTTTTGAAGAGCAAGTTGTCCAACAACTGAGTATTTATACATCGACGGAGAGTTGCTTGGTTTTGCTTCAGCAACAACAATCGCAACATCTGGGTCTCTTGTCAAACAGTCAATAAAAACATCTGCTCTTACAAGGTCAGCTATATAAGTTAAAATATTTGCTATGTTTTCCAGGATCAGAATATCTTCATCCCTAAGATTTGTATGTAATTGACATAAATCTCTTAACATATTTTCACCTTTCATTAAGTAAAATTGTCTCAGCAATCTTCCTCATTGAACATCGTTTATCCATGCTTACTTTTCTCATTAAATTATAGGCTTCTTTTTCTGAAATATTTTCTTTAGTCATTAATATTCCTTTTGCCTTTTCAATTATTTTTCTTGCTTCCAAGTTCTCTCTTGCAATTTTTATTTCATTCTTCATATTTTGAATTTCATATCCTTTATGTAATGCTATTTCAATCGTATTGATTAAAGTTTTTTCTTCTACAGGTTTAACTAGATAAGCCATGACTCCGGATTCCTTTGCCCTTTCTACAAATTCAGAACTACTATAAGCAGTCAAAAGAACAACCGCCTTGGTTAACTCTTCAGTCATTATTAATTTTGATGCCTTTATACCATCAAGCAGTGGCATTTTTACATCCATTAAAACTAAATCAGGTTTTAATCTCCTACAAAGTTCTACAGCATCTAAACCATCAGATGCTTCACCAATTACATTAAATCCCGACTCGTTAAGTAATTCATGTAAATCCATCCTTGTTATTGGTTCATCATCAACTATAACAATATTTTTTCTCATACCCTCTCCTCCTCTATAAAAGGAGTTTTCTTAATTCGTCTATGCCTATTTTGTTATAAGAACTTACATAGTATATTTCTTTAACTCCTGCTCTTCTTAAACACTCTTCTGCTAATTTTAAATTGCAATGGTCTACATCTATCTTCGTTACTATCCCTACTACTTTTTTACTAAAAATATACGCAAAGTTTGGTGGGAATATACAATTTTCTTGAGTAGCATCCTGCAAAAAAGCTATTATATCATAATTAACAGCTTCCGAAATTATTGCTCTAATATAATTTCTATATTCAATATATTCGCCAGGAGTGTCTAATATGCATTGATGATATTCAAATGATTGAGTCTTTTTAGAAATCAGCTCTTTATTCAAGATTGCTTGAACTAATGTTGTTTTACCACAACCACTTTTCCCTATAAGCATTATTTTCTTCATGTTTCCCCCTAGGATTTTGTTATTTTAGCGGTTGAGAACTTCAATACTAATTCCATAGTTTCAATAACGTTTTTTAATGCAGCTTCAACACTCGAAATATCACCTATCAAAACTAAAGAACCACTGAATCGGTCTAAAAAACCAATTTCAACGCCTGAGGATTTTGTTGCTATATCTGCTGCAATAATTGACGCTTCGCTTGGAGTTATAGTCAAAATTCCAATTGCACTTTTATAATCATCCAATCCTAATTTTTGATAAATACTCTTCTGGGGGTTTGCAATAATATGAGCTAATGTAATCTGCTTTCCTGGAACATACTCTTGAATTATTCTCATTTTTTCATCTGCCAAATTATCACTTCCACCTAAAATTATATTACATATATATGCTAAGAAGTATATAATATGAATAAAGGACACCTTCTAAGATTTGTAAAAACTTCTCTTAAAAGGTGTCCTTATGCTATATGCTTAAATTATCTATGCAACATGTCCTAATTGACAAACAAATCAAGAACTCAAGGAATCAAGTGAATGTCACTTATGCCGCCCATGTAGGGAACGAGGACCTCTGGGATTGTAACTGAGCCGTCTTCGTTTTGGAAGTTTTCAAGGATAGCTGCGACAGTTCTTCCAACAGCAACGCCTGAGCCGTTGAGAGTATGAACGTATTCTGGTTTAGATTTAGCGTCACGCTTAAATTTGATGTTTGCTCTTCTTGCTTGGAAGTCTTCGAAGTTTGAGCAGCTTGAAATTTCTACATATCTTCCGTAGCTTGGCATCCAAACTTCTATGTCGTATTTTTTAGCAGCTGTAAATCCTAAGTCGCCTGAGCAGATAAGAACAACTCTGTATGGTATCTTTAGCATTTGTAAAACTTCCTCTGCATCACGAGTTAAGGTCTCAAGCTCTTCATAGCTCTTTTCAGGGTCAACGAATTTAACAAGCTCAACTTTATTGAATTGATGTTGTCTAATAAGTCCTCTTGTGTCTCTTCCTGCTGAACCTGCCTCTGATCTAAAGCATGCTGAATATGCAACGTGTTTAATAGGAAGCTTCGAACCTTCTAAAACATCGTTCATATACATGTTTGTAACTGGAACTTCAGCAGTTGGAATAAGGAAATAGTCGCTGTCTGCTATTTTAAATGCATCCTCTTCAAACTTTGGCAATTGTCCTGTTCCCGTCATACTCTTTCTATTAACCATAAATGGTGGGAAAACTTCTACATATCCATGTTTCTCTGTATGAACATCTAAGAAAAAGTTTATTAGGGCTCTTTCAAGTCTTGCTCCAAGTCCTTTGTAGAAAGTAAACCTTGCACCTGTTACCTTTCCTGCAGTTTCAAAATCTAATATTCCAAGACTTGTTCCTATATCCCAGTGGGCCTTTGGCTCAAAGTCAAACTTTCTAGGTTCTCCCCATTTTCTAACTTCAACATTGTCTGCATCAGTATCTCCCTTTGGCACATCCTTGTTTGGGATATTTGGAATTCTCATAAGGATGTATTCTATTTCCTCTTCAACCTTAGCAAGTTCAACATCCATGTCCTTAATCTTATCTGAAAGTTCCTTCATTTCAGCAAGAAGATGGTCTGCATTTTGTCCAGCCTTTTTAAGCTTTGCTATCTCTTGAGAATCAGTGTTTCTCCTATTTTTTAGAGTTTCAACCTCTGCAAGTATCTGTCTTCTTCTTTCGTCAAGTTCAACTACTTTGTCAATCATATCAAGGGTAAAAGCCTCCCCCCTGATCTTTAGTGCTTCTTTAATCTCATCTGGGTTGGTTCTAATCCTTTTTAAATCTAACATAACCTCTCCTCCTAAACTTAATTAATATCTTATTATTTCCGGTTTTAAATTAGGCATACAAAAAAGCCCATCATCCCCAAAGGGACGAAAGGCCTATCTTTCGCGGTGCCACCCTATTTGACCACTAAATACAAAATTTTAGCAGTCCTCTCAACGTGGTATAACGGCCACACCGTTTTGCTCATCGCAAACCCTCAAGAGTGGATTCAATAAGGTCAAACACCGGTTCGCACCATCCACCGGCTCTCTTAAGTTCAAACCCTACCTACTATTCTCCTTCATAGGTTTGTTTTAATATATTATACTAAATTTTATATAAAATGCAACAACATTATATTAAAAATTTTCCTTTTTCGTATATCAATTCACCATCGGCGTAAATCTTGCCCTCTTCCTTCATATCACACAGCATATCCCAGTGAATAGTAGACATATTCTTGCCGCCTGCTTCAGGGAATGCACGACCTATCGCAAGGTGGACTGTCCCACCAATCTTTTCGTCAAAGAGCATATTTTTTGTAAAGGCTTGAATTCCATAGTTTGTTCCTATTGCAACTTCTCCAAGGAGCTTTGCTCCCTCATCTGTTTCCAAAAGTTCCTTTAATAGCTCCTCTCCCTTTGCTGCAGTTGCCTTGACTACTCTTCCGTTTTCAAACTCAAGCCTTATATCCTCAATCTCACGGCCTGCATAAATTCCAGGGAAACTAAATCTTATATATCCATTTACACTGTCTTCAACAGGGCAAGTGAAAACCTCTCCATCTGGGAAATTTTCTTCACCCGCACAGTTAATCCACTTTCTTCCCTTGATGCTCATTGAAATATCAGTATCCTTAGAAACTATTCTTAGATTTTCTTTATTGTTGAGATATTCACAGATTCTGTCCTGCTCTTCCCTTATTTTCTCCCACTTAGCAACAGGGTTTTCATCATCTATGTATCCTGCGCCATAAACAAAATCCTCATACTCTGTTAAAGACATAGATGCCTCCTGAGCATTTGCATGAGTTGGGAATTGAGTTCCACACCATTTAAGCTCTTTCTTCTCCATCCTCTCAGAGATAATCTTTACAAGTTCCTGCCTTCCCCTTGACCTTAATTTTAATTTTGCTGGGTCAACGTTAGTTAAAAATCTTGTGTTTACATCTCCCCAAATGGTCAAAAAAGCGTCAACGCTTTCAAACGCCTTAATGGTTGATTCAGGAACATACATTATCTGTTCATCTGAACCAAACTTTAGCATGTATTCCCCTAAATCCTCAACAACAATATCCACCTGAGGATGAGCCCCAAGCTCTAAAGCCCTTTTATATACAGCCTTAACTAAAGGCAATGTAGCTTCTCCACCCTGAATTAAGAGCTTCTCTCCTTTTTTAATGTTAAGGGAATAATTCAGCAATACATCCGCAAGTTTTGTAATTCTACTATCCATTGTTTAACCCCCAATCAAAAATGATCCTATGAAAATTATACCATAGGACCAAAATTTTACAATATTACTTAGTCTTTTCTTTCAACTTATTTAGTATTCCCTCAAGTTCCTTAATATAGTTTCCATAACCAGCCCAATCTCCATTCTTTTGAGATTCAACAGCTTTTCTGTAAGCCTCATCAGCCCTTATTATCAAAGTCTTAACATCTTCTTCCTTTGTTTCCGTTGGAAGCGGAACTTCAGTCGTTGCAAACAACTTCGAAATTGCCTTTGCAATATTATCCTCCATTACAATTGTGTCGCCGTAGTTTACTATAACCTTTTTAAGTTCAGGAACGCTCTTCCCTCCCTGTGCCCTTAGATAAAGCGGTCTTACATACAATAGTGAATTCTCAATTGGAATAATGTTCGTCTCGCCAAGTATTACGCTTGAACCCTGCTGATTCAACAATGTTATCAAACTTGAAATTTGAATATCAGTATTAATTCTTGAATTAAACTGCTGCGGTCCTAATATTGCCTTCTCCTTAGGGAATCTTATAAGAACCATTTGCCCTAAATTTTTATCCATCCTTGCAGCCAGCCATGAAACCATATTTTCCTTCTTTGCCACTGTATATGGAATAGTCAATATAAATTCTTCGTCATCTTGAAGTTTCATAACCTGATAAACCGCCTCAACCGGAGTTTCACTTCCGTCAGCGTTCTTATATCTTGCGATGGCCCATAAATCCTCGCTGTTGTAGAAGGAAACAGGGTTTTTCATATGATACTTTTCATAGACATTTGCCTGAATCAGGAATACATCCTCTGAATATCTTAAATGCTTTCTCAATTCTTCCGGCATCGTGCTCAAATCCTTGAAAAGTCCATCATAGATATTTCCAATGGTCTGTGCTATTGGGTCATTTTTATCGGAAATATAAAAATCTACTGTTCCATCATAGGCATCAACGACAACCTTAACTGAATTTCTAATATAATTTATTCCAAAGTAAGGCTCAGAATATGGATATCTATTTGTTGTAGTATAGGCATCCATTATCCAGTAATACCTTCCATTTGCAATAACTATATACGGGTCCTCGTCATAGTTCAAAAATGGAGCAATCTTTTTTACCCTGTTAACTATCTGTCTGTTCAATATTATTCTCGAGTCCGACTTGATATTGTTTGATAAAAGAAAGTTCATATCCGCGTATCCTAAGGTAAACAGCAGCCTGTTTAAAGGATTTAAAACAATTCCAGCCTTTCCGTCATACCTGTTCTCCTTTTCCCCGCTACCGTATGGGTAGTCGATTTCATTATTCTTTGCATTTATAATTACATAATCATTATTAATCTCTCCAAAATAAATCTGTGGCTTATCGACACTAATTTTTCCTGAAACAGGGATGTCCTTTACTAAGAATTCAGGTAGCCCTGTTGACATTACAGTATTAGTATAAGACATTACTGCACCATACCCATGGGTATAGAAAAGGTGTTTATTCTGCCATGTCTGGAACTTAGGGTCCCTTTGGGAATTGTCAAGTTCCCTTGCGGCAATAAATACCTGCCTTAATTTCCCATCAATATTATACCTATCTATGTCTACATCATTAAATCTGTAGTAGTTTCTAATAGCTTGAATCTGGTTGAAAACCTCAAGAGACTGTGCAAACTCAGTTATTCTAATGTTATCTATTGTATTTTTGTTCTCTTTTATGTCATTAGGAGTTAGATTATTTTTAACATCAAATTCCTGTTCAACGATGTTCTCAAGACCATATGCCTTTCTTGTATATTCAATGTTATACTCAAGGTATGGCATCTCCTTTTCCCTCGCATTTGGAGATACAATAAATCTTTCAACAACAACTGATGCCACTCCTTCAAACAGAATAAACAAGACAATAAATACAGCTATATAAATAACATGCCTTATTCTCTTTTTAACTATTGAATAAAACATCACAAATGCTGCAATAACGCTCAAGCCCGAGAGAATCCTATAGAGAGGTAAAGTTATATGAACATCCGTATAACTAGCACCAAACGCAACTCCTCTTGGTGAATAAACAAGATTTAGAGCCCTTAAGTAGAATACCCCTGCAAGAAGAATTAAAAGTAATGCAGCAAAATAAGCTACCTGCTTTGCAAAAAATCTAACCTTTGGGCCATCCTTAATCCATACTACTCCCCTGAAATTAGTTATTCCTTCCCTTGCCCTCTCAAAGGCGTAAAATAAAGCCGACACAGCAGTTAAAACTATTACAACAGTTATTAACATCCCTAATATGCCTTGAATAAGAGGAAGTTTAAATACAAAAAATCCAATATCAATATTAAAAATTGGGTCATTTACTCCAAATTCAACACCATTGACATATTCAAGTATCCTATACCAAAAAACAGATGTAAAAACTAATGAAATAATTATTGAAATGACAAACGAAATAATCATCAAAACCTTGTTTCTTCTCTTCAAATCATTCTTGTCATACACAATATCGCTAATTTCGAGATAATTTTTGGCTAAAAATTTTGCATAGAAATAAATAGCTAAAAAGAATATAAGAAAAGATGGAATCAATATAGTAAGCTTTGCCTTAAATGAAGTAAAGAATACATTCAGATATCCAACTTCCTTAAACCATTGAATATCGATTAAAAAACCTGAGATGCTGGATATAATAATAAGCAGCAAAACAAAAATTCCCACAAGTTTAAAACCTATTTTTTTCATAATAACACCCCTATGAATTCAAAATAAGGTAACCCTTTTTCTCAAGGGCTTGGACTATTCTTTCTAATGTTTCAACGGAGTCAGCTTCAATTGTGTGAAGATGGACCCCGCCGGTTAAATTTGAAAGAGGCATATCATCACTTTCATTTAACCTTTCAACAAATTTTTCTACGTCGTAGAATGATTTTAGCATAAGCTTTCCAGTAATCTCGCCATAAACCTTATGCTCAATTGTAACATCGATTACCTTTCCACCAAGGGCAATAATTGTCTTTAGTTCGTCCTCAATATCCTCTCTTTTATGTTTAACAGCAATAACTTTGGTGCAGCTCAAATTATTCCCAAGATAAACATATCCCTGTGGAGTCGAGACAATATTATGCCCCTGTGCCCTTAAAATGGCTATGTCCTGAACGATAATCTGTCTTGTTACATCATACTTTTTAGAAATATCAGCTCCCTTTATCGGGGAATTCGACTCCTTTAAATCGTTTAAAATATTTATTCTTCTTTCTTCCCCCTTCATTTTATCCCTCCTCATTGAGCAGTTAGCCAATCAACCATCCAAGCTCCATTTATTTTAACAACTGTAAAATACAAATCCTTTCCTAAAATTTTCTTTCCACTTGCATCCATCTCATAAAAATTGACCTTAACTCTTGCCTTAAGTTTAGATGGGTCAAGAGTATAACCATCAACGACAAAGTCAGCATTTAAAAAACCCAATGCTTTGCTCTCCTCCATCTCCTTAACATAATCATCAAAATATTTTCTATAAGTGTTGTTTTCGTCATCTGACATCAAAAGGTATGCCTCAAGCCATTTACCCTGCTTTTCAAGATTCATTTGAAGCTTCAGAACCTCATTGGGAAGCATCTTCTTATCCCTAATAAATAAATCCCTATTTCTTCTAAGGGGAGCATTTATTGAAATATTTCCCTTGTATGTATCATATTTTCTCCCGCCTATTTGGAATTGAACACCTTTAACCCCAGGGATTTCAGTAAGTGAGTTTACAATAGAATAAAGCGTTGCCCTCTCCTTATCAATCCCTCCTGGATGATTTTTTATAAATTCATTTGAAAGATTAACTACCAGTATGTCTTCATTTTTGTTTATAGACAATATTCTTGTCCCATTTGGTATAGCATTAACAAGTCCTAGTGTTTTAGGGCCCTTAATAAGTTCGTTTAAAATGGTTCTTTCAAGAGATTTGTCAAATACAACATCCCTTGCTTCAGCTTTTAAGAATTTGTTGGTCCTGTCAGGAAAAAATAAAATTATATTAACCATCTGTTTCTTTTGTTCAATATTTATCCCTTCCGTCTTTGTTTCTACTTTCTTGCACCCTAAGATTAGAAAAAATAAAAGCAAAGTGGAAACCACTTTTTTCATAACTATACCTCCATCACATAGGTAGTTTAATTATAAACGCAGTTCCTTCCCCCACTTTGCTATCAACTTCAATATCCCCCTTATGAAGTTTTATAATATGCTTTGCAATTGAAAGACCAAGTCCACTTCCGCCTGTCTGCCTTGCCCTTGTCTTATCAACTCTATAGAACCTATCAAATATATATGGGATATCCTCTTCTGGTATTCCAATACCATAATCCCTAATGATAACTTTAACAAAATCATCCTTTAACAATGTAACATCAACCTTTGAATTTTCATTTGAATACTTAATTGCATTTTCTATTATATTATAAAAAGCCCTAAAGATATTATCCCTATTTACTTCATATAATATACTATCTCCCTCAAAATTTATATTTATATTTCTTGTTTTAGCAATTGGTTTAAGACTTTTAATAACATCCTCAAGCAATAATTTCAAATCTAGTCTATTAGTCTTTAAGTCATCTGAATTTTCAATCTTGGCAAGCTCTAATAATCCATTTACAACATTTGTTAATCTATCTATTTCATTGTTTAAGCTCATTAAAAATTCTTCACTAACTTCTTTATCATTAATTCCTCCAGCCATCAGCGATTCGACAAGGACCTTCATCCCGGCAAGAGGGGATTTTAACTCGTGTGAAGCATCAGCAACAAACTGCCTTCTTTTATTATCGAGTTCAGCTATCCTATTGTTTAAACTATTAAATGCACAACATAATTTTTGAACTTCAGAATAACCTTTAACATCCATTTTCTTGTTAAATTTTCCAACCTTAATTGATTCAATCGCCTCTATTACTTTATTTAGTGGATTTATAATACTTCCTGAAATATAAACACTATAAATAAAGACAACAACAAGCGCTAAAATTGAAATTATCATAATCTGCTTTTCAATTAAGAAAACTTTCTTAAGTCCCCAATCCATTGGGTAAAAAAATATAATATTTCCAACATGCTCTTTTTTTTCAACCAAAGGATACGAAACAACAAAATAATTGCCGTTGTTAATTTTTAACTTCCTTGAAACAATATAATCCTTCTTAAAGTTATCGATTGGAAATTGCATATTAAAGTCGTTATACGCAATTTTTTCTTTAATTAAAATTACAGACTTTGAACAAACATCTGCCTCAATTTGTTTAATTCCATCCTCAAATACTCTTGAGTTTTCAACACGAATAAAATTAATCGCATTCTTTTGCGCTGATATAATATCCTTTTTTTTGGATTCTATATAAAAGTTTTCTAAGACCAGAAAGATTGAAACATTAATAAGCACTACAAATAATAGAATTATTGAAAAATAGGAAATAAGAAGTTTACTTCTTAAAGTATTATTCGCCATTGTAATAATAACCAACTCCCCATTTGGTCATAATATACTGTGGATTCCCAGGGTCCCTTTCTATCTTTTCTCTCAGCCTTCTAACATGCACATCAACGGTTCTTGAATCGCCATAATAATCGTATCCCCATATTATTTCCAAAAGAGTGTCCCTTGAATAAGTTTTTCTTGGATTTGAAACTAAAAGAAATAGGATATCAAATTCCTTCGATGTCAAATCAACTACTCTTCCGTCAACACTAACCTTTCTTAACGCAACATCGATTAATATATCGCCATTTTTTATTATATCTATTTTTGTTGTTGAAAGGTCATAGGCTCTTCTAAGCAGTGCCTTAACCCTTGCCTTCAACTCAACAATGCTGAAAGGCTTTGTAAGATAATCATCTGCTCCCATTTCAAATGCCTTAACCTTATCTTCGTCATACCCCCTTGCTGTAAGCATAAGAACCGGAATTGCACTCGACCTATCTCTTATCTTTTTTAATAGATACATACCATCATATTTTGGAAGCATTATATCTAAAATAATTAAGTTATACACGTTGTCAGCTATAAATCTAACTGCAGTCTCTCCATCGTATGCAACATCAACAGCATATCCTTCATTCTCAAGGTTGTATTTTATGCCCTTTACGATGTTTTCTTCATCGTCGATTAGAAGTATTCTATAACTCAAAATAATCCCCCCAATTAATTATTCAGGTGTATATACAGTATTATAACATTTATTTACTTAAATTCAAATATTCTAATTATTGCAATCTGCATGTTGTAATAATTGTAGTTTTTTATCACGGACATCATAATTATGATGATTCTTTATCAAAAACTTTAAATACCTGTTATCATTTTCAAGATATTCGAGTGCAATTTCAGGATGGTCATAATAATGCTTGACTATTCTTATATTTTTATACCTTTTCAGTTTATCTTTAAGAATTTTATCAAGGATAACCATAATCGATTTTGTAATAGGATTTAGACCGCTTCCTATCTTCCCAATATCATGCAAAAGCGCAGCTTTAATAAGTAGAACATCGTAACATTCGCAATCTAAAGAAGCATTAAGAACATCCTTAGCCACTCTTATGCTATGCACCTGTTCACTTTTTGGTAGCCTAAAAAAAAGGCCTCGCTCCCTTTCACTCAAATAGGTATTAACAAAAACTATATCGTCCCTTTCAAGCTTTGCAAAAACTGCCTGAAAAAACTGACTTATCCTATACATATCCTTCTCCTTCTTATGCGCCTGCTCTTAACTTTAAACATTCAAAATTACATTATATATAAGTTAATTATAATTATAATAAATAACGATTACAATTAGTCGTTCACTTTATTTTATTTTTACAAACACAAAAAAGCCTCTTGCATATGCTAGAGGCTTAATGGAGCCGGCTATAGGACTTGAACCTACAACCTACTGATTACAAGTCAGTTGCTCTACCGATTGAGCTAAGCCGGCAAATATGGCGACCCAGAAGGGGCTCGAACCCTCGACCTCCGGCGTGACAGGCCGGCACTCTAACCAACTGAGCTACTGGGCCGTGAAATCTTAAGTGCCTGGCACTTAAGATTAAGTTTTGGTGGGCACAATAGGGCTCGAACCTATGACCCTCTGCTTGTAAGGCAGATGCTCTCCCAGCTGAGCTATGCGCCCGTAAATGGTGACCCCTAGGGGATTCGAACCCCTGTTACCGCCGTGAAAGGGCGATGTCTTAACCACTTGACCAAGGGGCCACAATTGACACAATTAATTATACTATACCTGTTTCTTTGTGTCAATACTTTTTAAAAAATTTTATGCAGTTCCTCTTATTATTAACTTTGGTGTGTAGTAATGCACCTTTTCAATGTTTTCATCTTCATTTATGACCTTGACTAGAAGGTTGCAAGCGTCTTTTCCCATTTCATAAATCGGCTGAGAAATAGTAGTAAGTTCTGGCTCGATAAACTCTGATATTTGAATATTATCAAATCCAACCACACTAACGTCATCAGGTATCTTATATCCATTTCTTGTTAATACCTTGATTCCGCCAAATGCCATAACGTCATTGCTATAAAATATAGCATCGAAATCATTTAATTTATTTAAAATCTCCTCAGTAGCCCTTTTACCGCCTTCTAATGTAAAATCAGACTCAAAAACATAATCGTCTATATATAGACCGTATTTGCTCATTGTAGTCTTATAACCTTCAAATCTTTGTTTGGAAATTTCAAGTTCTGTTGGGCCTTTAACAAACAATATTTTCTTTTTTCCCTTCCCTAAAAGATATTCAACCCCTTCAACTACACCTTCATAATTTTTACAGAATACTCCATAATTATCTTCATAATCTTCAATGTATCTATCGACAAGAACGAACGGAACGCTATTATCTTTAATTAACTTCAAGCTTTTCTTGCTTGCTCCACCTGCAATAAATATTATTCCATCTACCAATTTGCTGATTAAAAGCTTGATGTATTCTTCCTCTTTTTTTATCTTATTATCGGTATTACAAAGTATAACATTATATCCTAAAATATTTGCCTCGTCTTCAATGGCTCTTGCAATTTCAGAGAAGAATGGATTTGTAATATCTGGAAGAATAATTCCAATTGAATAGCTTTTGCTTGTTGCAAGACTTCTCGCTACAGAATTTGGTATATAGTTAAGTTCCTTGGCTACTTTAAAAATTTTTTCCCTTGTTTCCTGGCTGATATTTTCGTCTTTTTTATTGAAAACCATCGAAACCGTTGCCTTCGAAACACCCGCAATCCTTGCAATATCGTTTATCGTAACCTTTTTCATATTATCACCCTTTTAAAATTATTGCGTCATCAAACGATGACGCAACATGTTTAATTTAATATTACTTCTTTATAACCTTTAAATCAACAGGGATTTGCTTTTCAACAGTTTCTCCCTTAATTAATTTAACTGCATTTTCAATAGCAAGGCTTCCCATAACATCTGGTTGTTGTGCAATTGTTGCTGCCATTTCTCCATTTTCAATAGCAGTTACAGCATCAGCTGTTCCGTCAAAACCAACAACAAGAACCTTTTTGTTTGCTGCAGCAAGAGCCTTAACTGCGCCAAGAGCCATTTCATCGTTATGAGCAAATACAGCATCAAAATCAGGAGTTGCTTGAATTATATTTTCCATTACGTTTAAGCCCTTTTGTCTATCAAAATCAGCAGCTTGGCTTGCTACAACTAAAACTCCATCCTTTCCATCTACAACCTCATGGAACCCTTGTCCTCTGTCTCTTGTAGCTGAAGCACCAGGAATACCTTGAAGTTCAACTATCTTTGCCTTTCCTCCAAGAGTATCTAATATAAATTGTCCTGCAAGTTTTCCACCTGCTACGTTGTCTGATGCGATATGACAAGCAACATCAACACCATTAGCAGCTCTGTCAACAGTTATAACTGGTATATTCTTTTCTTTAGCAACAGAAATTGAATTAGCAACAGCATCACTATCGGTTGGATTGATTATCAATACTGCAATACCCTGCTGAACTAAGTCTTCTACATTAGATCTTTCCTTTGATGCGTCGTTTTGTGAATCCAAAATGATAACTTCGTAGCCAAGTTCCTTAGCCTTCTTTTCAGCACCTTCCTTCATTGTAACAAAGAAAGGATTGTTTAAAGTTGAAATAACCACACCTATCTTTTTGCTTCCCTCTGATGAACTCTTGCTTCCACAGCCGGCAAAAACTCCAACGACTAAAACAAGAGTCAGAATGATTGATAATGTCTTTAATACTTTTTTCATTTTAGGCTTCCCCCCTAATTTATTTTTTATTCTTCTTGTCTATTAATACAGCAAGAAGAATTACTAAACCTTTTACTATTGATTGGTAAAATGGAGAAACATTCATCAAGTTTAATCCATTGTTCAAAACACCAATTATCATGGCACCAATTATGGTTCCTGTTATACTTCCTTCGCCGCCCGAAAGACTCGTTCCACCTAATACAACTGCTGCAATGGCATCAAGCTCATAACCGGTTCCAGCGTTGGGAGATGCAGAGCCAATTCTGCTTGTTACAATAACACCGCTTATTGCCGCTGCAATACCAGAAATAATATATACATACAACTTAACCCTGTCTGTATTTATACCTGAAAGCCTTGTAGAATCTTCATTTCCACCAAGTGCAAATACATATCTTCCAAAACGAGTTTCATTAATCAAATACCATGCAATTAAGAATATAAAAAGAGTTATTACTACTGGAAAAGGTATCCCTATTATCTTTGCATTACCTATAAAAGTAAAATTCTTTCCAAGCCCTGATATTGGAGTTCCATTAGTATATACATAAGTAACTCCTCTAAAAATTGTCATAGCAGCAAGAGTTACTATAAAAGGTTGAATCTTACCCTTTGCCACTACTATACCATTAAACGCTCCAATCAACGCTCCAATAATTAGTGCAACTAAAATTGCAAGAAGTAAACTATTGGACTTAACAACTATCGATGCAGCAATAGCTCCAGTTATAGCGAGAATGGAGCCTACCGAAAGGTCAATACCGCCGGTTAATATTACAAACGACATTCCAAGAGCGATAACTGCATTAACCGATACCTGCGTTAATACATTTAATAAATTATTTATATTCAAAAACCTTGGGGTTATTATCGAAATAATAACGCATAGAATCAAAAGGCCTATCAACGACTTGAATTTTAACAAAACAGATTTAAATCTATCCATCCTTTCACCCCTTTATTCTGCAAGCCCTACTGCATATTTCATAATAATTTCTTGATTTGCTTCTTTTCTCGATATTTCTCCTGTTATCTTGCCTTCATGCATTACAAGAATCCTATCGCTTACTCCAAGAATCTCTTCCATTTCGGAAGAAATCATAATAATTCCCTTTCCCTGCCTTTTCAACTCATTTAAAATCTCATAGATTTCCTTTTTGGCTCCAACATCTATACCCCTTGTCGGTTCATCAAAAATTAGTATTTTAGGTGCATTTAAAAGCCACTTTGCAATAATAACCTTCTGTTGATTCCCTCCACTTAAATTCTTCACAAGCTGATATGGTGATGACATCTTAACTGAAAGCTTCTTTGAAAATTCGTTGCAGTCTTTTAATTCATTTCTTTTGTTAATTTTTTTAATCCTATTCTCATATTTCTTAATATTTGAAAGAGTCATATTCTCAAGAACAGAAAGCTTTAAAACAAGACCTTCTTTTTTTCTATCCTCTGAAAGATATGCAACACCATTTTCAATAGCATCTTTGGGTGAATTTATCTTAACCCTCTTACCCTCTATAATAACTTCTCCGTTTGTCCTCTTGTATTCGCCAAATATCAGTTTTGCAACTTCTGTTCTTCCTGAACCCATAAGTCCTGCAATTCCTAATATCTCACCCTTTTTAAGCTCAAAGGATACATTTTTAATTTTATTTCCCCATGATAAGTTTTTAACCTCTAATATTGCTTCGCCTGCTTTAACTTCAGCATATGGGAACTGTTCTTCTAATCTTCTTCCAACCATCATAGAAATCAGCTTATCCTTGTCCACATTTTCAATAGATTCTTCCCCAATAAAGCTACCATCTCTTAAAACTGTTATTCTATCACATATTCTAAATATCTCTTCCATTCTATGAGAAATATATATAATAGCTACATCGTGGTCTTTTAACTGTTTTATTATCTTAAACAACTTTTCCGTTTCAACTTCTGTTAGAGCAGTTGTAGGCTCATCCATAATTATAATCCTTGCATCTTTTGAAACAGCCTTAATAATTTCCACCATCTGCATTTCGCCAACTGTCAGTTCCTTAGTTAACGTCTTTGGAGACAGTGTGAAATCAAACTTTCTTAACAGTTCTTGGCTTTTTCTTATCATTTCTTTTTTATCTAATTTAAAACCATCAAACAATTCACAGCCCAAAAATAAATTTTCATATATAGTCAAATTAGGCAATAAACTTAATTCCTGATGTATTATTGAAATACCAAGCCTTTGAGCATCTTTAATTCCGTTTATTTCAACTTCATCTCCATTTATCTTAATAGAACCTTCATCCTTTTTATAAACACCACTTAAAATTTTCATCAAAGTAGATTTTCCTGCACCATTTTCACCTAAAAGTGCCATAACTTCTCCGGGAAAGGCTCTTAAATTAACTCCACTTAACGCTTTAACGCCTGGAAATGACTTAGAAATTCCCGTCATCTCCAAGATAGGATTTTTACTTTGCATCATAATCCCCCTTAAAAAACAACTCCAGATTTTAAAATAACATTAGCATATGGAGTCTGCTCACCAGTTCTAATAACTGCCTTGCATTTTTTCAATTCAGCCTTTAACTCCTCATGGCTTACCAAAATTATCCTAACATCTCCAACTTCCTTCTTTATAGCATCAAATATATGAGGACTAATTTTTGCAGTTTCCTCTGCAACAATTACTTCTTCAACCTTTAACTCAAGCAAAACTGCCTTTAATGTATCTAAAAATCTTGGGATGTCCTTTACAAGCGCTAAATCAATCCTTTTTGTTTCATCCGGAATTGGGAGTCCACAATCACCAATCGCTAAACTATCTGTATGTCCCATCTTTGAAATAACTTCAGAAATTTCATGATTTAAAATACCAATTTTTTTCATTTCTATTCCTCCCCAAAAACTTCAATGACCTCTTTCAAATACGGAAGTGAAGATTGAGCTCCTTTTCTTGTAACTGCAATAGCAGAAACCTTGTTTGAGAACTTAACAGCACTTTTTAAAGTTTCAAAGTCAATTCTTTGCTCCTTTGATAAATAATAAGAGATTGCTCCTATAAACGAATCCCCTGCTGCTGTTGTATCTACAGCGTTAACTTTATATGCAGGGACAATATCAAAATTAATTCTATCCATTATAGCTGCCCCTTTACTTCCAAGGGTTATTATTACATGTTCAGCACCCTTTTCAATCAAAATTTTTCCTGCTTCTTTTATGCTATCTTCACTTTCAGGTAAAATCCCCGTAATTATTTCTGTTTCAGTCTCATTTGGAACTATAATATCCGACAGTTTAATTAATTCTTCATCAATTTTTTTTGCTGGCGCAGGATTTAAAATGGTTTTTTTTCCAAACTTTTTTGCAATTCTAAAAGCCCTTTTAGTAGCTTCTATTGGAGTTTCAAATTGTGCAACAACAATCTTAGAAGATTCTATAAAACCCTTAGCATTATCTATGTAATCTAAATCAACTTTCATATTAGCACCAGGATAAACTGAAATTGTGTTATTTCCTGCTCCATCAACAGTTATTAGAGCAATTCCAGTAGGTGCGCTATCTATTCTTTTAATGAAACTTGTATCTATATCATCTCTATTCAAATTATTTAAAAGTATGTCACCATTATCATCTTTTCCTACGCAACCAAGCATTATAACCCTGCTACCTAATCTTGCAGCAGCTACCGCTTGATTTGCTCCTTTACCTCCAGGAAATTTCATAAATCCATTTGCAAGAATTGTTTCACCAACTGCAGGAATTTTATCAACGTTTATTACTAAATCCATATTCAAACTTCCTAAAACGCAAACATCAAACATAAAATTCACCTACCCATGCATACTTAACCGTTTTACTGAACCGGTTAAGTATATTATACATTACGGTAAATAGTTTTGTCAATTCAAAAAATTGTTTATTTTCTGCCACCAATGAAGTATATTTGACAGAAATTGCAACAAAAAAACTTAATCTTAAGTGCCAGGCACTTAAGATTAAGTTTTTAATCATAAAATTGAGTTTAATTCTTTTCTAACCCTTAAAATCATCGGAGGAGTTACGCTGTATTCATCAAGTCCCATTTCTAAAAGCGTTTTTGTCATGGATAAGTCTGCAGCCATTTCGCCGCACATTCCTACCCACTTTCCTTCCCTGTGGGCATTGTCGATTACCATCTTGATAAGTCTTAAAATTGCCTCGTGGGATGGATTATATAGGTATGAAACATTCTGGTTCATTCTATCTACTGCTAGCGTATATTGAATTAAATCGTTAGTTCCAATGCTGAAGAAGTCAACTTCCTTTGCAAGTATATCGGATATTATTGCAGCTGAAGGAATTTCAATCATTATTCCAACTTCATATTTTCCAACCTCTATTCCTTCTGCTCTTAATTCGTCCTCAACCTCTTTTAAAATCTTTTTAGCTTCTAAAAGTTCCTCTAGCCCTGAAATCATGGGGAACATAATTCTTAAGTTTCCATAAACTGAAGCCCTTAAAAGAGCCCTTAGCTGAGTTTTAAATATGTCCTTTCTTGCAAGGCAAAGCCTTACAGCTCTTAAGCCAAGGAATGGATTTTGCTCGTGTTCCATGCTCAAATATGGAAGATTCTTATCCCCACCTATATCAAGTGTTCTAATTATTACAGCCTTCTCTCCCATTCTTTCAAGAACATATTTATATGCTTCAAATTGCTCATCCTCAGTTGGAAGGTTGTCCCTGTCCATATACAAAAATTCGCTTCTGAACAAACCAATTCCTTCTGCACCATATTTAAGTGCTATATCAACCTCTGATGTGCCGCCTATATTTGCAGCAACTTCAATCCTCTTGCCATTCTTATCGACTATTCTAAGGTCCCTAAACTTCAACAATTCATTCTTTTCTTCTTCCATCTTCTTTTGGATGGATTCATACTTTTCTATTTCCTCTTGACTTGGATTTATAATAATAACCCCTTCATTACCATCAAGAATTAACATATCTCCTTCATTTACATTATCAGTAATGTGTCCAAGGCCTAAAACAGCTGGAATCTCAAGGGTCCTTGCAATTATTGCTGCATGGGATGTTTTCCCACCAAGGTTTGTAGCCATTCCAAGAACCAAATCTTTATTCATCTGTGCAGTTTCAGACGGAGTTAAATCATCAGCAACGACAATACACTTTTCACGAACATTTGCAATTGAATTGCTGCTCTTTTCACTTAAAATATTTATTATTCTATTTCCAATATCCCTTACATCTGATGCTCTTTCTTTGAAATATTGGTTGTCCATATTCAAGAATATCTGAACAAACTCATCAACAACCAATTTAACGGCGTATTCAGCATTTATTTTTTCGTCGTTTATCTTATTTTTAATTGCATTTATAAATTCTTCGTCCTCAAGAATCATCAAATGTGCTTCGAATATCTCTGCATTTTCCTGTCCTATTGTATTTGCTGAGTTTTCCTTTATTATAACTACCTCTTCCTTAGCAGCATTTATGGCTTTATCTAATCTTTTAATCTCTTTTTCAGTGTTTTCTACGCTAAATCCCCTTACTTCGACTTCCTTCTTTACTATGTGTGCTCTGCCAATAGCTATTCCCTGGGATGCAGCGATACCTCTAAACATTATCCCACCTCAATCCTTGAAGCTCTCTATAAGATTTTTTATAGTAGTTACTGCAACATCCTCATCTTCACCATTTACCTTTAAAACAAGCTCTTCTCCCATTGCTGCTCCCATTGCCATAACGCTCATTATGCTCTTTGCATTGTAGTCCTTGCCATTCTTAGTTAATGTAATGCTTGACTTGTATTTTGCTGCTTCCTTAACAAGCAAGCTTGCTGGTCTTGCGTGCAGTCCTGTTGGATTAACAACTTTTACCTTTACTTCTTTCATAATGTTACACCCCTTTGATTACTTTAAAAATCCTCGGAGGACCCGAGGAGAAATATATTATGCTTAATTATATTAATGATTTTATGTTTTTATAAGTGTTAACTATTTTAACTCCAAGCTCTGAATTTTCCTCAATGCCTGTAGCCTTTTCAAGCGCCTTTCCAACTCCTAATTCATCAATCATTCTTCTCAATTCAATAGCCTGTGCATCATCTTTATTTTCATAGTGCATTGCAGCAGCTATTCCAAGAATCAGATTATTGCACTCTATTCCATAGCCTACTGCTGTTAATAAAGGATTTACAAGTCTATCCTTGCTGGATAGCTTTCTTAAAGGTTCTCTTCCAACTCTTAAAACCTCATCCTTAAGATATGGGTTCTTAAATCTTCCAAGAATCTTTTCAATATATTTATTATGAGCATCTGCATCAAATCCGTGCTTCTTTATAAGCGCTTCACCGCTCTCTTCCATAGCACCCTTTACATACTTGTAAATAACCTTGTCTTCTATGCTCTCTTTAATTGTAGCATATCCTTTCAAAAATCCCAAGTATGCAGTTATTGCATGACCAGTATTCAGCGTAAATAATTTTCTTTCAACAAATGCTATTAATTTATCAGTTAGCTCCATTCCCTTAATATTTGGAATTTCGCCCTTAAACCCTGTTTTATCAACAATCCACTCATGGAATGTTTCAACATCAACCTCTAATATATTTCTATCAGAATTTGATGCAGGAGGAACTATTCTGTCTACTGCTGAGTTAGGAAAGCCTACATATGAATTTAAAAATTCTATTTCATCTGAATTTAAACTCTTTTTTACTTCTTCCCTTAAGCTTTCTGAACCTCCAACCATATTTTCACAAGCTATAATGTTCAAATATGATTTGTTTCCAGCTGCTATTCTTCTTCTGATTCCTTCTGCAAGTGTTGGTGCTATTTTAGGAAGAACGTTAGGGCCAACTGCAGTTGTAATGATTTCAGCCTCTGCAATATGATTGAAAATTTCCGCATCCATGACGCTGCATGCTGAAATATTTTCTATATATTCCTTGCTAACGTCAGTTCCTAAAACATTTATCTGATATCCTTTAACCTTGTTTATCTCGTCAATCACTGCCTGATTAACATCAGCAAAAACTACATGATATCCGGATTGTGAAAGCAAAGCTCCAATAAAACCCCTACCAATATTACCTGCTCCAAATTGTATAGCCTTCTTCAAGCAAATCACCCCTTAGTTTTGGCTTTTAGTAAATGTTTCGTATAACAACTCAACATCAGTTGTCTTAGTTAGCTTATTTGCAAGTTCTTCATCTTCAAAAATTGAAGCTATATTGGATAGTATGCTCAAATGCTCATTTCCTACACCTGCAATTCCTATCACTAAATGAGCCTTTTCTTCGCCAAAGTCAACTCCTTCTGGGAATTGAAGAACTACGATACCTGACTTTTTAATCTTCTCCTTTGCAGCTCCAACACCATGCGGAATTGCAACGCCAAAACCTACATAAGTTGAAACCATCTCTTCTCTTTCCTTCATAGCGTCTATATATTCAACATCAACATATCCGCTTTCAACTAAAAGCTCTCCAGCCATCTCAATAGCCCTTACCTTATCAACGCTTTGAAGTCCAACCTTTATATTTTTCTTTAAAAGAATTCCTTGTTCTTCTTTTGGTTCAACTTTTGCCTCTTCAACAACTTCAATTCCCTTATTGCCGCTAAGTCTTTCAACAAGAGCATCATATTGAGGGTCGTTAACAAAGTTTGTTATTGCTATTATCTCCGCCCTTGGTGCTACTCCATTTGCTCTTGCTGCTAAACTTTCATGCGTTACTACTATGTCCGCATCTGATGGTATATCTTCTATCGCTGTGTTTATTACTTCTATTTGTAATCCTGCCTTCTTGAACTTGTTTCTAAGTGTTGATGCTCCCATCGCGCTTGAGCCCATTCCTGCATCGCATGCAAATACTACTTTCTTTACTACTGTCTTCTTTACTCCCTTTAATTCTACCATCTTGTCCTTTGCTCTTTCTAAGTCTTCGCTGTTTGATAGGTTCTTTGACCTTCTTATGAAGAATGATGCTACTGTCGCTACCGTTACTCCTGCTATTACTCCTAAGAATCCTCCCTTTGGTGTCATCGCTAGTAGTGCAAATATACTTCCTGGTGATGGTGTCGCAACCAATCCTGCTCCAAATGCTACGAATGTTAATACCCCACTCATTCCTCCTGCTATTACTGCAAGTATCAATACTGGATTCATTAATACATATGGGAAGTATATTTCATGTATTCCACCTAAGAAGTGGATTATTATCGCTCCTGGCGCTGATTCCTTTACCATTCCTTTGCTGAACACCCAGTATGCTAGTAGTATTCCAAGCCCTGGTCCTGGGTTTGTTTCAAGTAAGAAGAATATTGATTTTCCTAATTCCTTTGATTGTTCTACTCCTATTGGTCCTAATACACCATGGTTGATTGCGTTGTTTAAGAACAATATCTTTCCTGGTTCTATGAATAGTGATGATAATGGTAAAAGTCCTGCCTTTACTATCGCTTCTACTCCTGCCTTTAATGCTCCATTTAACGCTTGAACTACTGGTCCTATTCCTAAGAATGCTAATAGTGCTAGAACCATTCCTATGATTCCTGCTGAGAAGTTGTTTACCAACATTTCAAATCCTGCTGGCACTTTTCCTTCTATTGATTCGTCAAACTTCTTTATTACGTATCCACCTATTGGCCCCATTATCATGGCTCCTAAAAACATTGGAACGTCGGCTCCTACTACAACACCCATTGTTGCTATAGCTCCTAACACTCCTCCTCTGTTGCCTCCTACCATCTTTCCGCCTGTATATCCTATTAAAAGTGGTAATAGATATACTATCATTGGTCCTACTAGTTTTGCTAAGTTTTCGTTTGGTGTCCATCCTGTTGGAATGAATAATGCTGTTATAAGTCCCCAAGCTATGAACGCTCCGATGTTTGGCATTACCATACCGCTAAGGAATCTTCCAAAGGTCTGAACCCTTTCCTTGATTCCTGCCTGAGGTGCTGCATTTGTTTGCATACCTGTATTCATCGTTTTTCCCCCTTTAATATTTTAATAAATTTTGAATAAAATTTGAAAAGTTTGAAAACTTTAATTTAATTATATCTTCAGTTTTGGCACCATTTCAACTTAAAGAAACCACGTATTTGTCAACATGAGTTAGTGACATAAGTAAAGAGTAGGCAAAGGGGGAGAAGAAACCTACTCTTTAAAATTATTTTATTACTCTAACCACTTCAAACCTATCATCAAGCACGCAAAATTCAGCATCTTTGCCCTTTTCTATGCTTCCCTTTTTGTCATCTATCCCTAACAGCTTTGCAGGGTTTAAAGTTGCCATATTCACAACTTCCCACAGCTCAAGGCTTGTATTTTCATAAAAGTTCCTTATTCCTTCATTCATAGGCAAAATGCTTCCTGCTATAGTTCCATCCTTTAAAGTTGCCTTTTTATTCTTTACATATACATCCTGTCCGCCTAAATCGTAAACTCCATCTTCTAAAAGGCAAGCTCTGTTTGAATCGGTTATAATTATAACCCTATCCTTCCCCTTTACATTAACCACAAATTCATAAAGGGAGGGATGAACGTGAATATTATCTGGGATTATCTCACATGTTACATCCCTTGTAAATGCTGCACCTAAAACCGATGGATTTCTATGATGAAGCTGTGGCATTGCATTAAAAAGATGAGTTATATGCCTTGCACCTTGGTCAATTGCAACATTCATCTCATCAAGACTTGCACAGCTATGTCCTATCGAGACTATTATATTATCTTCGCTGCACCTTTTTATAAATTCAACAGCACCCTTTAGCTCTGGTGCAACAGTTATTATCTTAATTACATCCCTAAAAGATTCTATGCGCTCATAATTAGGTTCCATCAAATAATTTTCATCATGGGCACCCTTGTATTTTCTGCTAATAAACGGCCCCTCAAGATGTGCACCTAATACATTGGCATATCTATTATTTTTCATCGCTGCCCTTATTCTATTTAAAGCACCCTCAACCTTTTCCCATTCCATAGACATAGTCGTAGCCAAAAATGAAGTAACTCCTGTCTTTAAAAGACCTTTTGAAATCTCCTCTAACCCTTCCTCATCCATTACATCATAACCACTGCATCCGTGAACATGAATATTTATAAAGCCTGCTGAAACAAAATTACCACCCGCATCTATAATTTCTACTCCAGATAAATTAATCTCATCCTTTGGAACTATGTCTATTATCCTCTCATCAAACAGCAAAACCTTATCAAGAGCTATGCCATCTTTTAAAATCAATTTACCATTGATTATACCCCTCATATGAATACCTCTCTATTTTAACCTTATTACAGCAATATTATCTCCTCTCTCAGCATCTCCTAAACTTACCTTTATATCCTTTACCAATTCCATGTTTGTAATAATTACAGGTATCACAGTTGACTTTGCTTCTTTTCTAATAAGTTCTGTGTCAAAGGAAATTAACCTATCTCCCGCTTTAACAACATCTCCAGGTTTTACATATGTCGTAAAGCCTCTTCCCTTCATCTCAACAGTATCGATTCCAATATGAATCAATATCTCCAACCCTTCGTTTGTTTTAATCCCTATAGCATGACCGGTTGGGAACACCTGAACAACTACTCCATCAACAGGTGAATAAACAGCGTCTTCGTATGGCTCTATTGCAAATCCATCTCCAACCATCTTGCTGGAAAAAACTTCATCTGGAACGCTTTTTAAATCGACAACCTTTCCTTTAAGCAATGATTTAACTTCAACCTCTGCTGTATTTCTTTTAAAAAAGCCGAACAAATTAACTCCTCCCTATCTTTCAATTGATGCCGCCATTCTAAAATAAGTGTGCCTTTTACCTCTTATCGCAATTGAATACTTAAGAATATTCTCTGGAATTGCAATTCCTGCAAACCCTGCATCTCCGATATGATGCATATCAGCACCTGCCATCTTACACATAAGTGCAATTTCCCTTATAGTCTCCTCATCCGCACCCTCTTGCGATGTTCCAATCACGGTCATAACCAAAGCACCCTTAGAATGTATAAAATCTACAAGCTCCTTTGCATAATCCAAAGTTATTCCTGGAACTGTCCCCGGTGCTGGAATTAAAATACAATCCGCACCAGCATCTATAAATGAACTAATATCCTCAATGGTTATTAGACTTTTTCCACTTTCATCAATAATGCCAGAAGAGTGCATCTTTCCTGCAAATACAGCTAAATCATTTTCAACGGCATCTTTAATTTCAATTATAGCATTTATTATCTCTCTGTTTGTAACATAATTATTTGGATTCCCAGTTAAAACAATAAAATCTGCTCCCAAATTCTTTGCCTTTATTGCATTTTCTGCTGTCGCAACTCTTCCTCTTGAAATATTTACATTTGCTCTTGTAAAATCTACAGGCTCTAAATTAATTCCAACAACCCTTCCAGTAAGCCTTTTCAATTTTTTAATATAGTCACTCTTATCTTCAACAGTTATTCCATTAATCAAGGGATTATCTACATCAAACATGTTTAACAATATAATATCTGCACCAAAAGCAGAAGCAAGTTCCGCATTGCTTATATTAACTAATACTGGCTGCAAAGTGCCTATAACTTCAGAAACAACAACCCTGCCTTCACTCATTTTAATCGATTGAATAAATTCATTTTTACTCATCCTACTAAAATCCGATGCAAAACAATCCAAAAATCTCTTCATAGGACACCTCAAAAAATCCCCGGGCGAAAAGGCCCGGGAAGATTATTACATACTCAAATTCTTGCTATTCATTATAGCCTTAATATGAGTAACAAGTGGGTCTGCTGAAGTTCCAACAACAATTTGGAAATTATTTTTACCCATCTTGATAACTCCTGTTGCACCAAGAGCCTTAAAATCTTCTTCTTTTATAATTTCCGGATTATTTACAGTAACCCTTATTCTTGTTACACAAGCGTCAATATTTTGTATATTTTCCTTTCCTCCAAGTGCAGCTAATATCTCGGTTGCTTTATCCTTAAGTCCTGAGGAAGACAATTTAGCCATAACGCTTGACTCTTCTTCAATTCTTCCTGGAGTTGGAATATTTTGCTTTACAATGATGTAATAGAATACAAAGTAGTAAATTACGCCAAATACAAGTCCTACAACTAAAAGTCCTATTGGTTTACTTGAGATACCATAGTTTAAAACATAGTCAATAAGCCCTGCAGAAAAACCAAATCCGCACCTCATTCCCAAAGCTGCAGTAACAGCAAGTGCTAAACCAGTTAACAGTGCATGAATTACATATAGAACAGGTGATAAGAACATGAATAAGAATTCAATAGGTTCTGTTATACCTGTTAGGAATGAAGTGAAAGCAACACCAAGGAGCATACCAGTAACTTCTTTTCTGTGTTCCTTTTTAGCAGCCATAATCATAGCAAAACATACAGCAGGAAGTGCAAACATCATTATTGGGAAAAATCCTGTCATAAACGTTCCAGCAGTTTTATCTCCTGCAAAGAATCTTGAAAGGTCCCCAGTAATTATCTTTCCTGCAGAATCAGTAAATTCTCCAAACTGGAACCATACGAATGAATTAATAACATGGTGAAGTCCAAGTGGAATCAAAAGTCTATTTAATAGTCCGAAGAAGAAACCTCCAATTGAACCTGAAGATGCTATTGCATTTCCAAAAGAACTAATGAAGTTTTGAATTAAAGGCCATACATATCCAGCCAAAACACCTATAACTAATGAATAGAAAGAAGTAACGATTGGAATAAACCTCTTTCCGCCAAAGAATCCTAAAAAGTCAGGAAGTTTAATCGCTTTATACTTGTTATAAAGAGTTCCTGCCAAAATACCAACTATAATACCTGCTAAAACACCCATGTTGATTTTTTCATCAAATGTTGTAGCAACCTTGGTCAATACAAAGTATCCTACCGCCGCCGCAAGTCCTGCAACACCATTGTTTTCTTCAGCAAATCCAATAGCAATACCTATCGCAAATAAAAGCGCAAGGTTGCCAAATATTGCATCACCAGCTGCAAACATCCATTTCAAATTTAAAACGTCCGGTGCTCCAAGTCTCAAAAGGAGCGCTGCAGCAGGCAACACGGCAACTGGAGTCATTAATGCTTTGCCAAGCTTTTGCAAACTGGCAAGAATTTTGTTGTTACCCATTAAAAAATCCCCCTTCTTTTTATAAATTTAAAAGAGCCAAAAAGGTAAAGACTACCTTTTTGGCTCTTGCCTTACAAAGTCGCACGCCAATTATTTATAAATATTCTATTAATTTCATTTTATACCTTCTATTGTATGTTGTCAATATTTTCAACATACATAGCTGCTTCTCTATCAAGTATTATAGTCACATCTGGATGAAGCTGCAAAACAGATGCTGGAAGGCCTGGAATAATTGGTCCAAAAATAGCCTTCTTAACTGCCTCGGCTTTTTCCTCTCCGCTTGCAAGTAGTATTATCTTTCTTGAGTGCATAATTGTCTTTATCCCCATGCTTATAGCCCTTCTTGGAACCTCATCAATACTGCTAAAAAATCTTGAATTAGCCTTGATGGTCTCATCATCCAATTCAACTACATGGGTAGTTGCCTCAAACTTTAAATCAGGCTCATTAAACCCAATATGCCCATTCTTACCAATTCCAAGAATCTGAAGGTCTATACCCCCTCTATCCTTTATAAGCTTTTCATATCTTTTGCATTCTTCATATAGGTTTTCCGCCATTCCATCAGGGATGAAAATATTTTCCTTTTTAATGTTCACATGATTAAACAAATTATCAAACATATAATAGTGGTAACTGTTTATATTATCTTGATTTAGCCCAACATATTCATCTAAGTTAAATGTAGTAATACTTGAAAAGTCCAAATCCTCTTCCCTGTGCATTCTAACAAGTTCCCTATACATATAAAGCGGAGTTGAACCCGTTGCAAGCCCTAAAACGCTGTTTGGTTTCAAAAGAATCTGCCCTGCAACCATCAATGCTGCTTTCTTGCTCATAGCTTCATAATTTTCTTCAATTAAAATCCTCATAAAATCCCTCCAAATAAAAAGAGCCGAAGGTTTCCCTTCAGCTCTTGCCTTGTGTTGCACGCTGCCTTAATTTAATTATATAATATTAAACTAAAACATTCAATATACACTCTTGTTTTTCAACTTTTCAATATGCATTGCAAGGTATGTTATTTCATCCTCTGAAATTTTCTCTCCCAATTCATTCTCCATAAATTTAGCAACTAATTTGCCTATATTATATGCCTCTTTATACTTTCTCTTTATTGCAGACTTTAGTTCATTTTTTATAGGTATCTTATTTTTTATTCTGTGCACTGCAAATTTAATATGAGTTACAAACCTTGCATAATCAATTGAATGTCTGTTTATATCAATTTTAAGTTCATCTTCTAATATTTCAGTTATGCTGTTGCATATATATGCACATTTTATAGTCTCAGAAATTCCCTGTCTATTTTTTGCAGCATTTATGTGAAGTGCAATAAATCCAATTTCCCCTTCTGGAACCTCAATATCAAGCCTTTTCTCAATCAGTTCAACTGCCTTTTTTGCAACCTCATAATCCTTTTCATACAGTGCCTCTATCTCAGTTGTAAATGGATTCTCAATTTCATCGTTTTCCTTTATTCTTTTAATAGCAAATGCAATATGGTCAACAAGCTTGATATGGATTTCTCTATCTAAAATTTCAAATTCCTTTGAAACCAATCCAATCACTTCTTCACAAACACCAACAATCTCAGACTCAATATTTTTAGTAAGTTCCTTAAACCTTTCGTTAATATCCTTTTCAAGAATAAAAACCTTTTCAAAACGATTGTTTTCAATAATATCCCCTTTTTTTCTTCCAAAACCCAATCCCTTTTCAATTAAAATATACTCTGTGTTCTCTCTTTTAGCCAAAACTACATTGTTGTTAAAAATTTTAACTATCTCATATGTATTCAAAATATTCCACCCCTTAAAAAGGTTCTATTACTATTATATTATAACAATTCTATTGCAAGTCAGGCAAAATATATTTTAAAATAAAAAGCCTAAGCAAATGCTTAGGCTTCATCATTTTGTTCATCTTTTTGTTCATATGATTCTTGAATTAGCTTCTCATTAACTCCTTCAATTGCCGAAACCTTAGGATTTCTTGCATTCTTCAAATCTTCATAGAAGTTTGCAAATGAAGCATTAACATATGGCCCTAACCATAAAAATCCTATTCCTAAAGTTAATAGAGATAATATTCCCCAGCCTATAAAGCTTAAATACAACAAAAACAAATTCCACTTATATCCCTTCATCATTTCCTTGCTTTTCTTTATAGCCTCTAGGGCTCCTAATTCAGGTTCATCAGCTATTATATAATAAGTTAATGAATAACTTAATGATGCAATTATTCCAGGAATTACAAGCAGCAATGACCACAAGAATATAAAAATACCTATTAATAACTGCGCTAAGAAAGAAGTTTTAAAGTTTTTAAAACCATCAAATAAATTTTCAATTTTTACATCTTCTTTTCTAATAATTTTTAAGAAGCACATAGCAACGCCTAGAGCAAGAGGACCAGAAATAAGTATACTAATTATAACTCCAGCATAAGGAATTGCTCCTAAAAGTCCACCTATTAATGATGGTAGTATTGTAATTAAAACTGCCACTCCCCATTTGCCCTTAAGCTGCTCCCTTGCTGCAGCTCTAAGTTCTGGGTTGATTCTAATTTGAGAAGTATAATTTTCCATATAAATCCCCCTTAATAAAATAAACCTATCACTAAATTATATATAATTTACTTATTTTTTACAAGAAAATTTACTGTTCAAAACTCACATACAGTAATTTATTCAATTAGCTTTTTTTCAAAGATTGCTTTGGCTTTACTCGGTTTTTCTCAGTATAATTTCATAGTTAGCCTGCTAAGTTTAAGCTTGTTTATTACTTGTTCTTGTATTTATATATTGGTCTATGTCTTTAACAATATAATCTCTTCCAGTTGAATGAAGAACATCATAAAAAGATATTATATAATTAAATATATCATATTCATCAAATACTTTTAATGCCTCTTTTCCAGTAAGATTATGCACCTGCTTATAACTCTCAAGACAAAACACAGTAAAATCTAGTGTTTTATTCATAAAAACCACCTCACACCTGTGGGAATGTAATCTTTCCTTTGTCTTTTTCTTCCAAAAACATTTCAAACAGTTTTTCTGTGCTGTATTGCCATATTTTAGTTTCTTCTTGTTCCAATAATTCATAAAGATGAGAAGAATAAAACTCTCTTATAGCATCTTTTTCAGTTATATTTAGTTCTTTTTGTATTCTTTCAACAATACTAGAGCTAATAATGGGCAAAATTGCTTCAAATTGATTTTTTTCCATTTTCTTAGCCTCCTGAATCCTCAAAATGATCAAAAACTAGATAGTTCAAGGCTCTATCTGTATGAAATAGAATTTGATTAAAAAGTTTTTCTACTTTTATACTACATCTTTTTTTCTTTTAAAATCACACTAATCCATATTTCATTTTCTCTTTCTTTTCGAACATCACTAGATTTCCATATTTCCAAAATATCATATATTCCAATCTCATTCAAAGTTTTTGTTAAAGAGTCCTCGTTATAGTAGTTGAATAACCTTCCGTTTCTAAATTGTTCACCTTCACCATATTTAAATGAAGCAAATAATATTCCATTATCATTTAATGCTTTAGCAAACTTGAATAATATATCTTTTATTTCGTTTTTAGGCACATGTAGTATAGAAGCACATGCCCATATTGCATCAAATTCATTTTCAAAGTCTATTTCATTAAAATCCATTTTGATTGTTTGATGACCTGTAAAATTTGAACTTAACTTCACCATTTCCTCTGAAGCATCAATTGCTGTAACCTTAAATCCTTTTTCTATAAAATATTTTGTATCCCTTCCAGAGCCGCAACCGGCATCCAATATGTGATCTCCTCTTTTAAGATATTTTAAAAATCTATCATATGTTTCACCCATATCAACATAAGCAGTATTGTTAAAAAATTCTATAGCGTTTTCATCATAATATTTAATAGAATCCATAAGCAAACTCCTAAATTTTATTTATTAAATCTACTATAATATTCATCTAATTTCTCATCACAGTATTTTTCTATCCATTCCTTTTCTTCATCCAAAAGCTTCTTCCATACATAGGGGCTGAATTCTACATATTCTACATCCTTTGATTTTCTTAAAAACCTCATATCTTCAAATCTTTTAAATGGATTTTCAAAAATATTTCTTTTAACTGCTTTTTTATCAATTTCATCTTTGCAGTATAAGCTATTTGGTTTTTCAACTATTAACCCCTTCTTTTTTCTATTCATATAAAATTCAATAAAGTAATCAACAACATCTTCTATCAATACTTTTCCATAATTATCAGCATATTTTAACATCGCCTTTAAAAGAACAGGTTTATAGGAATATGACATGTCCATCTTTTTAATCATTTCTATAAACATATCTTTCATGTTGTTATGATTTATCAATCTCCATCCGAACTGTTTAGCATAAAATTCAACAGTTTCTTTTTTAAAATAATTGAAAACTTTACTTCCAGTAGGAACTTGAAAGTCAGGTATTATTTTTTCTTCTCTAATATATCTTGCTATCGTTTCCTGCTGAACATCAACCATCCTTACAAACTCCAATTGAGAAATCAAATCTTTAACCTTTTCCTGCCAGTTAAATAAATCTACATATTCATAGTCGGTTACATCTACAGGAAAATCTAAATAAACAGCAGGTTTTTCACCATTTTTAAGCATATTGTCTTCATGCTTTTTCATTTCTTCTGGAGCTAAAACATATTCACCTGGTTTATATTTATCAATGTTGAATATCCTGTGCAAAGATAATCCCATATTAAACATATTTGCATTATCTATAAAATCAAACACCATTAAATATTCTTTTCCTTCATATTTCCTTGTGCCTCTACCTAATTGCTGTAAATAAATGGTTTTAGACATTGTCGGCCTTGCCATAAATAAAACTTCTGTTCTTGGGCTATCCCATCCTTCATTCAAAAGGTCACATGCACATAAAACATTTATATCCCCATGCTCATAATCTTTTAAAATTCTTTGTCTATCCTTTGATGACATAGCTCCTGAAACTGCTTCTGCTTTTACTCCCTCTTCCTTTAGCATTTCTGCAATAGTTTCTGCATGTTTAACCGAAGCACAAAATATTACAGTTTTTTTGTTCTTTACATAGTTTAAATAAGTATCTACAATAACTCTGTTTCTTTCAGGAATAAATATCTTACTTTCAAGATCTTGAGAATTATATTTTATTCCATTAAATCTAACATTTGAAATATCAACATTAGTCTTTACTCTTATGCATCTTATTGGAACTAGTTCCCCCATATCAATAGCCGTCTTTAAGTCTAGCTTATGTGCTACATTCTTAAAAAGTTCAAGTATATCTTCTCCATCCATTCTTTCCGGGGTAGCTGTCAATCCTAATGTAAATTTAGGTTTAAAATAGCCTAATATTTTTTTATATGTTTCTGCTGCACCATGGTGAGCTTCATCAACTATGATATATCCGAATTCAACAGGATTAAAACTTTCAATATTTTGGCTTATACTTTGCACACTACCACAAACAATATAGGAATCTTTTTCCCTTTTTTCAGCTATATATAATCCTGGTTCAAATTCAGGCCAAAACTCCTTAAACTTTTCACTTGCTTGATATACCAAATCCTTTGTATGAGCAAGATACAAAGTTCTTCTCCCAACTCTTTTAGCATCAGTTATAGCTGTAACTGTTTTGCCAGTTCCTGTTGCGTGGTATAAAAGAGCTATGCTTTCGCCTTCCTGTCTCATCTCTTCTAGATTTTTCAATGCTTCTTCTTGGTGATTTTTAAGAACTATAGCTCGTCCTTTTTGTTTTGGTAAAAATTCTTCAAATTCTTTAAATATAGGCATTTCTCCTATAAAGGTTAATATTTCATCCTTTACCTTCTCAGGTTGATCTCTTAACTGTTTATATGCCCATCTATAAACTTTCCAATTCTGATATACAAGACTATTATGCTTTAATAAATCATCATAATATTTACCTTCATTAACTTTATAAGGGTTATGATATTTTTCGCCGTCAATTTCAATTGCAATTTTATAATTATCACATTCAAGTGCAAAATCTATAAATCTATTGTTCCCGTAAATATCAACTACAGGATATTGGACAAATAAATATTTAGTTTTATCTACTCCAAATATATCTGAAAAGAGTTCAATAAATAAATCTTCTGCTGGACTTGCAAGTCTTATTTCGTCTTTTTTCATAATCATCATCCTCTAATTTATTTTGATATATCATTTTTTAATATCAACTCTGCAACTTCGTTTATTTCATCTATACCTAAAAAATTATTAGTAGCATAATTTGATAGATAATCATATAGTTTATTGACTTTTAATACAGGAACATGTTTTGTATAAACCTTTAATTCTTTTGCAGATGTAAAGACGATAATTGAGTTTATGTAATATTTATCGTTTAAGAGATTTCTTAAAGCATTAATATGTCCTTTATTTTGTTTTATCGGATTATAAAATTTATTACCATAAGTCCTGCCCTTGCTTGATTTTTTATATTGCATCCAATATTGTTCTTCTTCATTTCCATATATTTTACCTAAATGGCTTTTTGTTTCTATGCTGAAAATTCCTTTGGGACATACCAAGATATGATCAATTTGAGCTGATTTTTCACCATTATTAATCCTTATATCATTTATCAAAATGTATTCATCAGGGAATTTACTTAATGCTTTTACAACTCTTTTCTCACCTATGCTTCCTCTTGCAAATATAACAAATCTTGATGATGAAAACGCGAATATAAACAAGAAAATTATTTCAGAATATACAGATACATTTGAAGGTTTATCAATTGAATTAATAATAACTTGAAAATTCCATAGCAATAGTAAAAAAGAAATAATGGTAGAAATTAAATAAACCTTATATTGTTTCTTTAAACTTTTTTCTTCTTTTAAAATTTTCATCCCACAATCCCCCAATCATTGATAATTTCCACCTATATAACATTCTAACAAAATTATGTTAGAATTTCTATAAAAGGTCGAAAAAAATCCGGTGATGCCACCGGATTAATACTTCCCTACAACTATTGTGTTTTCCCTTTCTGGACCTACGGAGACTATTGAGATTCTCACTCCTGTAAAGTCCTCAATGAATTTCAGGTATTCCTTTGCGTTCTTTGGAAGGTCTTCGAATGTTTTTGCGTGTTGGATTGAGTCGTCCCAGCCGTCAAATTCCTTATAGATTGGTTTGCATTTTGCTAGGTCTTCAAGGGATGCTGGGAAATATTCAATTACTTTACCGTCTAGCTCATAGCCTGTGCAAACCTTAATCTTTTCTATTCCTGCAAGTGTATCTATCTTTGTTACTGCGATGCTTGTTAGGCCTGATATTCTTACTGCATATTTCAATATTACAAGGTCGAGCCAGCCGCATCTTCTTGCTCTTCCTGTTGTTGTTCCGTATTCAAATCCCTTTTCCCTTATGAATTCTCCTACTTCGTCGAATAGCTCTGTTGGGAATGGCCCTTTTCCAACTCTTGTTGTGTATGCCTTGCAAACCCCAACAACCCTATCTATCATAGTAGGTCCAACCCCAGCTCCTATGCAAACACCGCCTGATATTGGGTGGGAAGAGGTAACATATGGGTATGTTCCATAGTCTATGTCAAGCAAAGTTCCTTGTGCCCCTTCGAATAAAACCTTTTTGTTTTCCTTTATTTTTTCATATAGAACATATGGAGTATCTGTTACAAATTCTCTTATTTTTTCTGCATATTCTATGTATGAATTAAAAACTTCATCAAAGTTCAATTCTTCTTCATTATAAATCTCTTTTATTACTCTATTTTTAGCTTCAAGGTTAGTTTTTAATTTTTCCGCAAATATTTCCCTGTGAAGTAAATCGCAGATTCTTATACCTGTTCTCTCGTGTTTGTCGGTATAGCAAGGGCCTATTCCTTTTCCTGTTGTTCCTATATCCTTGCTGCCCCTTTGCTTTTCTGAATATGCATCTATAAGTTTATGGTATGGCATTATAACATGAGCTCTGTCGCTTATCAAAAGCTTTTTAGGAGTAACAACTACTCCTTCATTTCTTAAATATTCTATTTCATCTAAAAGAGCCTTAGGGTCTATAACAACACCGTCTCCAATTATGCATAATTTTTCATCGTAAAGAATTCCTGATGGTATTAGATGAAGTTTATACTTCTTTTCGTTTGCAATAACTGTATGCCCTGCGTTGTTTCCTCCCTGATATCTTACAACAACGTCAGCGCCTTCTGCTAAAAAGTCTGTTATCTTTCCTTTCCCTTCATCTCCCCATTGGGCACCTATTACTACCAGTCCCATTTAATCACCTCATATCCTCTTTAGTATTTCCCTAGCAATTATTACTCCTGATACAGAAGCCTGTGCAAGCCCTCTTGTGATGCCCGCACCATCTCCACCTGCAAATAGATTTTCTATCTGCGTTTCAAGGTTTTGCGTAAGCTTTACCCTTAATGAGTAGAATTTGACTTCCACACCGTAAAGAAGTGTGTGCTTTGAATAAATTCCTGGGGCAACCTTATCAAGTGCCTCCAACATCTCTATTATATCAGTTAAAAATCTATATGGTAATACCAAACTTAAATCCCCTGCTGTTGCATCCTTTAATGTAGGTTTAACAAGTCCTCTTTTTAACCTTTCCTCAGTTGTTCTTCTTCCCTCTAAAAGGTCTCCAAGCCTTTGAACGATGACGCCATCTCCAAGCATATTCGCAAGACTTGCTACATATTTTCCGTATTCTATAGGAGAATTAAATGGCTTTGTAAAGTTCTTTGAGACAAGGAGTGCAAAATTTGTGTTTTCGCTCTTTTTATTAGCAAAGCTATGTCCATTAACCGTCTTAATGCCTCCGTTGTTTTCAACAACAACCTCTCCAAATGGGTTCATGCAGAATGTTCTTACCCTGTCGTCGAAGGATTTTGTGTAGTAAACAAGTTTTGATTCGTAAACAGCATCGGTAATATCCTTGAAAACAATGGCTGGACATTCAACCCTTACCCCTATATCAACCGGGTTTGTTGTAACCTCAAGGTTTAGCCTTTCTATCTCCTTTGAAAACCAGTCAGAACCCTCTCTTCCTGGTGAAACTACAACATATTTTGCCTCTAAAGTTTCTCCGTTTTTAAGTTCAACACCCTTTACTTTTCCTTCCTCTACTATTAGCCTTTTAACCTCTGTATTTGTCTTAACATCTATTCTTTCTCTTAAATAATCTTCCATGCTCTTTAGAATGTTGAAGCAGTTGTCTGTTCCGAGGTGTCTTATCCTTGCGGGGATGAATTTAAGGTCAGCTGCTGCAGCCTTTTTCATTATTGATTCGACCTCGGGAGTTATGTCGCCGTGAACTTCCTTTGGTCCTCCAAAATCAACATATATTTCATCAACGTAGTTTATTAGTTTGTTTAGCTCCTGTGTATCTATGTATTCGTCAAGAACTCCTCCAAATTCTGTAGTTAATGTTAATTTACCGTCTGAAAAGGCCCCTGCCCCGCCCCAGCCTGATACTATTGCACAGGGTTTGCAGTGCTGGCATTTTACTCCCTTTTCAATTATTGGGCATTTTCTGTTTTTCATGCTCTTTCCCTTTTCCAAAAGAGCGATTTTTAAAGTTGGGCTATACTTTACAAGCTCAAGAGCTGCAAAAATTCCTGATGGCCCTCCTCCAACTATTAATACATCATACATTTTAATACCCCCTTTTATTTTTTAGGGTTTTAGCACAGATTAATATTAACAAAGCTTTTGGTAATAGTCAATAATAAAACGCATTGATAGTTTTGTTATTCGTATATTTGTGTAATATACGAGCAATAATAGAATAATATATTCGTATTTTTGAAATATGTTTTATTTCCAAGTTTTATGATATAATTAAAATAGAACTTGAAAGGAGGGCCGTCATGAATATTCCTAATGCTTTAACATTAATTAGATTTTTACTTGTTCCTTTTTATTTATATATATACTTTTCGGGTTTTAGTAATTCCTTTGTATACGCAATGCTTATATTTTTTGTTGCAGGAGTAACCGATGTATTGGATGGATTTATAGCAAGAAGGTTTAATATGATTACTAAATGGGGAACACTTCTTGACCCTCTTGCCGATAAAATAATGCTTTTAACAGTATTATTTTCATTATCCTATACAAATATAATTCCCCACTGGGTGTTTTTTATAGTTTTTATTAAAGAAGCCCTGATGATTATCGGTGGATTTACTCTGTTTAAAAAACATGAAACAGTTATAGCTGCAAAATACTACGGAAAGGCAGCTACAGTTCTTTTTTATTTAGCAATTGGAACTTTGATTTATAGCAAGACATATGGCATATATTTATTATACTGTGCAATATTTTTAGCCTTCTTTGCTCTATACAATTATCTTGTCCACTATATGCACATAAAAAAACAGGTAGATTAACTACCTGTTTTAAATTTTTCTGTCATGACATATAGTTGTTTTGCGTATTCAAAATTATTCTCAATTATATCAGTTAATTTCATATTCTCTTCTGCTATTTCCGTCATTCCCTTTGCAATCTCGTTAGTTGCAGTTGAAACCTGGATTATAGTTGAGTTAATGCTGCTCATGGATTCATAAATCTCAGAAGTTGCATTTGTTGTTTCGTCTATCATAGAATATACGTATTCTATTACCTTTTTAAACTCTACTCCAATTTTGTTAAACTCTTCGCTTATACTTACAAAATTATTGTAATCGGATATTATCGTTTTATCGAATAACTCGAGTATTTCCCTGGAAATTTCCGAAAGTGAGTTGACTATAAATAAGACGTTTTTAATACTATCCTGTATTTTTGTAACGTCGGCTGATGATTTTTCGGCAAGTTTTTTTACTTCCTGTGCAACAACTGCAAATCCTCTTCCCGATTCTCCAGCTCTTGCAGCTTCAATTGCAGCGTTAAGTGCGAGAAGGTTTGTTTGCTGTGATATCTCAAGTATGCTCTCTGCCACTTTTGAAATTTGGTTTACTATCTTCACATCTTCTATTGCCCTTTGCATTTTTGTTTTTATATCGTTATATGATGTTTTTACATTTTCAATTGTCTTTTTTGTTTTTTTACTTATTTCAAGTGAATTTTTTTCAATTTTTTCTAAAATATCAAGTCCTTGTTTTGTTATATTTTGTGTGTTTTGAGTAGTACTTTTTAATTTTTCAATTTTGTCGTATATTATTTTTGAAAGATTTGATATTTCTTCAATGCTTGCTGAAATCTCCTGGGTAGATGCTGATGCGTGCTGTATTTTAATGTTTATTTTTTCAGAATTTTTATCTATTATCTCAGATGAATTGAGTATATTTTGGCTTCCTTTTTTTAATGTTTCTGCGTATTCTTTCATCTTTTTATTTACTATATTAATACTTTCTTGGATTTTTCCAAGCTCATCCCTTCTTTTAACCTGTATCATATTTGTAAAATCACCAGCTGATATTTTATCTAAGTTTGACGAAATTAATTTTACATCCTTGCTAATTCCCTTTGTAAATAAATAAGCTACTATGGTTAATAATAGCATTATAGTGATGCTCGTTATGATAAATATTCTATTAAAATCACCTTTAACTTTTAAAAAATTTCCTACATCTATGTCTGCACCTGCAATTCCTATTATTTCTCCCTTTGAATTTTTAATTGGGCAAAAGGCACTTAAAAAACTTCCCCATTTATCCGTATAAGGTTCCTTTGTGATTGTTAGTTCACCTTCAAATGCTCTTTTTATTTCATTGCTAAATTCATACGGCTCTCCAATTGGAGTAGGCTCATACGCTGCATCGTTAACGAAAAACAATTTTCCATCCTCAACAGCCATCGTGTAGAAATACTTAATATTGTGCCCAGCAACAAAATCAATCATATTATGCTGAATTGTTTTGTATTCTTCACTACCCATATCCTTTGTTTTTGTAAGTTTTTCAAGCATATCTCCATCTATAACCTTTACACCTTCAGTAATAAATTCCTTAACATCTATTTGATATTTTTCATATGTTCTATTTAATATTATTCAAAAACTTATGAATATTGTAGAAAATATTAAAATCATCAAAACAATACTTGAGATAAGAATTTTATTACCTATACTTTTCATCCCACCATCCCCTAAAAATAATCTAATATATATTATTCAAAAAATAAAAGAACGGTTTCCCGTTCTTAAAATAAAAATTTTAATTGTCCCTCAGTTTGGGGTGTGAATATTAATTTGTTGTTTGTGTTAATATTGATTATATGTTTTGCATCCTCTATATCTCCAAACAGCCAGTAGTCCATTTTGTCTTTATCGATAATAAGCGGCATTCTATCATGTATCCTTGACATTTCTTCGTTAGGCTGAGTTGTTATTATTACAAATGAATTTTCATTATATATTCCACCGAGAAGCAAATACTTTTCATCTTTATATATTTTATATTTTGTTTTGCTTCTATCTTCCTTTTTCCACTCAAAAAATGCGCTTGCAGGTATAAGGCATCTTCTATTGTAGAAGGAATTTTTGAAAAATGGTTTTATATCTATCGTCTCTGCCCTTGCATTTATTATGCTTTTGTTTTGGAATGGAAATCCCCATTTAAATGGTGTTATTAATTTGTCCACATCCTTTGAATTTTTATCCACAGTTTTTGTGATTATGGGTGCAAAATTTGTGGGAAAAATCTCTCCCTTTGTGAATTCTTTATCCTCTATTTTGTTTATTCCAAAATACTTTGCTATATCTTCTATTTCTCCCTCAAGCCAAAATCTTCCGCACATTTTATCACCTTCTTAAGAATTCAAGCTTTGTTTCTACTGTTATTACTGCCATTAGTATTAGAGCACAGCCAAGTATCATTCTAAAAGTGAATACTTCGTTTGTAAATATTACTGAAAATATGCTTCCAAATACAGCCTCCATGCTCAAAAATATCGCTGCAGATGTTGATTTTGTATATTTTTGTGCGACTGTCTGAAGCACAAATGCAACACATGTTGACAAAAGAGCAAGGTAGGCTATAGCAAGGTATGAGTTCATTGTAACTGCCTTAACCGGTGGTTCAAATATAAATGCTGTTAAAAGCGAAAGAATTGCAGCAACTGCAAACTGTATAACAGAAAGATTTATAGGGTCTAATTTTTCAGCAAAGAAGCCAGTTGAAACTATATGCCCTGCATATAGAAATGCACACACCATTGTCAAAAGGTCGCCTATATTTATTGACATTCCTTTATTGTATGTAAGTGCCCCTATCCCAATAAAGCATAGTGCTGCTCCTGCAAATGAGTATATGTCCGGTCTTTTTTTATAAAGAGCCCAAGCCAAAAATGGAACTAATACTACGTTTGTTCCAGTAATAAAGGCCTGTTTTCCTGGCGTAGTGAATTGAAGTCCAATCGTTTGACTGGCAAATGCAAAGTTTAGAAATAGCCCTATTATAAGTCCGCCCTTTAATTCTTCTTTGTTAATGTTTCTGACTCTTTTATAAAAAATTATGGATAATACAACAGTTGCTATTATAAATCTAAAAGCGTTTAAATATAATGGAGTAATTTCAGAAAGCGCACTTTTGGTTGCAACAAATCCTCCCCCCCAAATCATTGCAGTTGAAAGAAGTGCAAGGTTGGATAAAATCGTAATTTTTCTGTCCATAGATAATCCCCCTCATGTGCCAAACATATTTATATTATTATACCATTATAATGCCATAAATTTGAATTCTTTTTTGTGTTCAAAAAAGGTTATTATTTTACAGTATTTCTCAGTATGCTATAATAAGAAAGGAGGTGTTTTATATGCCGCTTGCTGATTTTAAACCTATGACTTTTAAGGACTATTTAGCTTTTCCAGAAAATTCGAATATTCAAATTATTGATGGTATACCATATAATATGTCCCCTTCACCTTCAAGAGTTCATCAAAAAATTATAGTTGAATTGGTTACTTTAATTAATAATCATTTAAAAGCAATTAATTCGTCATGCGAAGTTTACTCTGCACCTTTGGATGTTATTTTTGTTGGTGAAAACGAAAATATGTTTTCTTCTAAAGATGTGGTTCAGCCAGATATTTTTGTTGTTTGTGATAAAAGTAAACTTAGCGATAAAGGTGTTGTAGGAAGCCCTGATTTTATAATTGAAATCGTATCACCATCTTCTGCTTCTATTGATTATGTAAAAAAATTAAATTTATATAATCACTATAAGGTTAAAGAATATTGGATTATAAACCCAAATAATCAAAAAATACTAGTATATAAATTACAGGAAGATAAAGAGTTCGGACCACCTGAACAATTTACATTTGAAGATGAAGTTAAAATTGATTTGTTAGATTTGAAGATTAATTTTAAATGGGTAAAAAATATTATGGATATTGTTTAAAAGAACATTATAATAAAAACAATAGGCTATTAGCTATCCATTGAGATATTCAGAAAAATTAAATTTTGTTCAATTCCCTCAAATAAAAAGTCTATGTGATTATTTTATAATTTACTTGGCTATGATATAATTATATTATCATTTCCGGAGGTGTTTATATATGGATAATCAGAATCTTTTAGCAGCAATTGAAGAATTACTCGATAAAAAATTAGAACCTATTAACAATAAACTTATAAAGATTGAGGGAAAATTAGATTCTGTTTTTAATCAAGTTGCTGACCTTACAGAATTTAAAACGGATGTTAATACTAAACTTGATAATATTTCAAGTGAAGTTAGCGAAATTAAAGAGGATTTATCGGCAGTTGAGCTTGTAACTTCTAAAAATTGGAATGAAATTGCTCGTTTAAAGATAGCAAAGTAATTAAGGGGTAGGTGATTCACCTACCCCTTCTTT